>JAVBNW010000055.1:0-60677 GCA_031551255.1 Eubacteriales bacterium
CTGTCACTATCCTGCCATACTTGGCCCTGTTTTTTGGTGGGCGTCGGGGTTATCAACCCCGGGGGGGGGGGGGGGGGCGCCCCCCCGCGAAACACTACACCCTGACCCTCACGGTCTTAATCTCGAACGCGCGCAGCGTCAGCGGGTACGCCCCGTCCACCGGCGTAAGCTTTGCGATCGGCTCTTCGATAAGGTTCGTCTCCCATACCTCGGCGTGCGGGAAGCCCACGTTCAGCGCCGTGCTTACGCCGCTCTTTTCGCATTCGTACAGCCGTGCGATCACGCCGTCGCCATCCTCGGCTACCTTCACCGCTTCGACGATCACATTCGGCGCGCCGATGCTCAAAAGGCTTTCCCTTGCAACCGCCGCAACGCGCACCGGCATGTTCAGCTCGTAGGCCGGGCGCGTAACGGATTCGGCGCTGAAAGGCCCGTGGGGGAGCAGCGAATAGGTGACGAGGTGCCGCCCCTGATCGGCGCGCGCGTCCGGGTGGGTTCCTGATTTCATCAGCGAAAGCCCCGCGCAGGTGCCGCTGAGCGAAATGCCGTACTTACAATCGTTCAGGATGGCCACGCCGAAGCGCGTTTCGGAAAGATCGGTGTACTTGTGGTTGGAAACCTCGAACATCGCCTGTTCGTAGCTGTTGCGCTTATAGGTGTTGCGCGTGGCGTAGCCGAATTGAATTTCGTGGCGCGCCTCGTCGGCGAGTATGTCAAGGTCGAAGCTCGCCTTGAGCAGCTTGTGCTTTTCCTTCCAGTCGATCAGGGTTTCAAAATCTACGCGCGGCGTGTTCGCATAGAACACCATATCCTGCACGATGGCTGAAGCGTCGCCCAGATTGTAGCGGCTGCGCAGGCGGATTTGCAGCGGGCCGTCGGAGACCACGCTGCGCTCCGTCAGCCTCGCGCCGGGCCTAATGTTTTCGATTACATCTTCGTCGATATCCCAGTTATCCCAACCAAGGGGAATGTCCTCGCCAAACAGGAACGTGTTGAGCGGATAGCCCCCCGCCTTGCGCAGCTGGCGGCCGGAGGCTTTGTCTACCAGCGAGGCGATGCCGCCGGTTTTGTCGAATACGGCCGTCACGCACGGGGTATGAAGCGTCGCGCCGTCGTAGCTAAACGGCGAAGACCCCCCATCGTCGGCGGGAGCTGCCGCAAACGCGCTGGAGGAGAGCGAAGGGAGGCGGATGCCCTCGACGTATAATTTTTCCTCGCCGTCCACGGCGGTAACCGTTTGACTTATGGCGCGCGAGGGCTTTTGCCCGGCGGGTAGATAGGCCCATGTCCTCTCCCACGAAAGCGTGTTGACCAGCGCAAGGCTCTCGGCATCGGGCGCGCCCATCTGCACGGTGAAATCCGCATCGGCCGCGGCGATCATGCCCTTCATTTCGTCGATGGACTCGTCGTTTACCGGCGCGATGCTCGTGCCGGGCAGGATGTCGTGGAACTGGTTGACCAGCAGCGTCTCCATCAGCGGGCGCACGTCGGCCAGCGCGCGCCTGTCAAGCAGCGCGATCGCGTTGGCAAGCTCAAGATCGCGCAGCGCGATCTCGCCCTTGCGGTTGTTGCGCTTGATCTGGGCTTTGCCGGTGAGCGTTCCGCGATGCAGCTCCAGATACAGCTCGCCCGAATATACCGGCAGCTCGCGCGACGTCTGCTCAAGGTGCCTCATAAAGGCGCTCACGGTGGTGTGCTTTGCCTTGGGCACGCCCTCCACGTCGCCAAGGCGCAGCGCCACCTCGATCATGTCGTAGCTCGGGCCTCCTCCGCCGTCGCCGAAGCCGTAGGAAAGCATGCGGCTGTTGTTCACGCGCTTGTGGCGGATCGGACGGCTGCCGGGGCGGTCGTAGCCGACGATCTTGCCGATGAGCGCTGCGGCGTCGGGGGCGAAGTGGATTTCGTTAAACTGCGTCAGCACCTCAGTGCCGTCCGCGCCGCGCCATAGGAACGTGTCGTGCGGGAAGGTGTTCGTGTCGTTCCACGACATCTTCGTCGTCAAAAAGTACGAGATGCCGCATCCCTTCATAATTTGCGGGATCGCCGCGGAGTAGCCGAACGTATCCGGCAGCCAGAACGTATCGCTCAGGTAGCCGAAGTGTTCTTTCGTCCAATTCTGTCCCCACAGGAACTGGCGTACCAGCGATTCACCCGATACGATATTGCAGTCGCACTCGATCCACACCCCGCCGTTGGGCTCGTAGCGCCCGGCCGCAACCTGCTTTTTGATCCCTTCGAAGATTGCCGGATACTCGCGCCGCATGATCTCGCCGTGGTAGGCGGAGCTTTGAAAAAAGATGTATTCCGGGTATTGCTCCAGCAGCGACAACGCGTTGGCGTATGTTCTCGCGCATTTACGCACGGTTTCGGCGATGGTCCAAAGCCATGCGGTATCCATGTGCGAGTGGCCGATCAGACCCGCGTACGGCGCGGACTGCGGGTTTTGCGCTGCGAGCGGCGCGGCCATAAACGCGCGGGCCTCGTGCACGCGCGTGAGCCAATACGCCTCTTCGCATTCCCAGGGCATCTGCGGCACGAGCCGGTAGACATCCATCAATGCATTTTGCACCTGCGCCCTGCGAAAGTCGTCCGGCAAATTTTCACTGAGCTGGTTGAGAATCCTAAGCTCGATCACGAAATTTTTGACTTCCTCGCGCATTTGCATGATTTCAACGCCCTTAAATTCTACCGGGGCGTCGAAGCGCCTCATTTCTTCAAAGGGCTGGGTGCCCTGGTCGGTGTGCCAGCAATACCCCTCCAGCGCGATGTCAAGCTCGGCGCCGGCCCTTTCCCCGCCGGTAAGGTACAGCGTGTGGTGGTTCCCGCGGGAATTGACGACGATTTTATTCGTATATACGCCCTTGGGGATGCCGTTTATAAACAGCATTGTCTCCAGCGCGCCGGTGCTCGCGCGCAGGTACAGCTTTTTACCGGCGAGCGCCTCGTCGATGGCTACCTTGCCGCGAAACCAGCCGGTAACCCGGCTGCCGCCCCAAGTTTCGCCCGGAGCGATGGGCCTATAGGAGACGCCCTGCGGGGGATAGCGCAAGTGCTCGTATGTTTCATACAGCGAGACAGGCGCCTGGGCGACCTTGGCGAAGATCAAGCCGTCGTATGTCTGCTCCATCCGCTGAAGTTTCTTCAGGGCGCGCTCAAATTGCTGGTCGAGCATCGGCATTCCCTCCACGATGTGATTTTGCTAAGAACAGTATACAATGGGGGCCCTTCTTGTCAAGGATGCCCGTCGCTAAGCGTTTTTTCGCCCCGCGATGGTTATTAAGTTTTCACCCGCCTCCGGGTTCAGGCAGGAAAAGGCGGCGCTCGCGTGGAAGGCATCACATACAAAAAACACAGGGAAAGGGAGTTTAAAACATTGCTGAATTTTGATTTTCATATACCCACGCGCGTCATCTTTGGCAAGGACGCGCAAAAAGACATCGGCGCATATCTTAAGCCCTTGGCTAAGAAGGTGCTCTTGCACTACGGCAGCGCCAGCATTAAAAAGACCGGGCTGTACGACGAGGTGACGGATTCTCTGAACCGCGCGGGCGTTCCGTTCGTAGAGCTCGGGGGCGTGGTGCCCAACCCCAGGCTCTCCCTCGTTTACGAAGGCATCGTGCTTTGCAAGAAGGAAAACGTCGATCTGATCCTCGCGGTGGGCGGCGGCAGCGCGATCGACTCCGCCAAGGCCATCGCCATCGGTTTTTATTACGACGGCGACGTGTGGGACGTCTACGAGCAGGGCAAGCCCACCAAGCGCGCGCTGCCGGTTGCGACCGTGCTCACCATCCCCGCCGCGGGCAGCGAATCGAGCGATTCTACGGTCATCACCAACGAAGAGAAGCAAATGAAGCTGGGCTACGGCAGCGGCTGCCTGCGCCCGGTGCTCAGCGTGATGAACCCGGAGCTGTTCTATACCCTGCCCAAGAACCAGATCGCCAACGGCGTCGCGGATATGATGAGCCATATCTTCGAGCGGTATTTTACCAATACGCTTCATACCGATCTGACCGACGGCCTGTGCGAGGCCACGCTGAAAACCATCATGAAAAACGCGCTCATCGTAGCGGAAGATCCTAAAAATTACGACGCGTGGTGCCAGGTGGGCTTCGGCGGCACCATAGCCCATAACGATATGCTGGGCCTTGGTCGCGCGCAGGATTGGGCGTGTCACGGCATGGAGCACGAGCTGAGCGCCATTTACGACGTCGCGCACGGTGCGGGCCTGGCGGTGCTTACGCCGAACTGGATGAAGTACGTGTATAAAGAGAACGTAAACATGTTCGTGCAGTTTGCGCTGAACGTGATGGGCGTGGAGGGAAGCTTGCGCGACCCGGACGCGATTGTTTTAGAGGGCATCGCCCGCCTGCGCGCGTTCTTTGTGAAGATCGGCCTGCCCGCAACGCTTTTAGAGCTCGGCATAGACGATAAAAACCTAGAGCTGATGGCGAAGAAGGCGACCGGCGAGGCCTATGGCGAGGAGCACCCGTTGGGGGGACTTAAAAAACTCGCCTGGCAGGATGTGCTGAACATTTACAAGCTCGCGCAATAGATGCGGAGGGGGAAACTATGGCATATAGTGCGTGTGAAAACCGGTATGACGACATGCCGTACCGCCGCGTGGGCCAAAGCGGCCTGAAGCTTCCGGCGGTTTCGTTGGGCATGTGGCAGGCGCTTGGCGGGAACGCTCCGCTTGAGAACACCCGCGCCGTGCTGCGCAAGGCGTTTGATCTAGGCGTCACTCACATCGATTTAGCCAACAATTACGGCCCGCCCCCGGGTTCGGCGGAAGAGGCCTTCGGCATCGTGCTTCGTAAGGACTTTAAGCCCTACCGCGATGAGATGATCATCTCAACTAAGGCGGGCTATACGATGTGGCCGGGGCCGTATGGAGACTTTGGCAGCAAAAAGTACCTGACCGCGAGCCTTGATCAGTCGCTTGCGCGCATAGGCCTTGCGTACGTCGATATCTTCTATTCGCACAGGTTCGATCCGGACACCCCGCTGGAGGAAACCATGGATGCGCTCGCATGCGCCGTGCGCGCGGGCAAGGCGCTGTACGTCGGCATTTCCAACTATTCTCCAGAAGATACCAGGCGCGCGGTCGGCATCCTAAAGGATATGGGCGTGCGGTGCCTCATCCACCAGCCTGCCTACAGCATGCTCAATCGCAAGCCGGAGGAAGGGCTGTTGCAGGCGATTGAGGAATGCGAAATCGGCGCCATCGTATTTTCCCCATTGGCGCAGGGCTTGCTCACCGGCCGTTATCTAAACGGCATCCCGGTAGGCTCCAGGGCCAGCGGCAACGCGAGGCTTCACGAAACGCTCACCCCCGCGATGCTTCAAAAGCTCAATCGGCTCAATAACCTGGCGGCTGCACGCGGGCAGACGCTCGCGCAGATGGCGCTTGGATGGGTGCTTAGAAAGCCCTGCATTGCCAGCGCCCTGATCGGCGCGAGCAGGCCCGAGCAGGTGGAAGAGAATGTCGCCGCGGCGATGAACCTTAATTTTTCGGCGGAAGAGCTTGCGAGCATCGAGGCGGTCTTGGCGGAGTAGGGGCTGCCCGCCAGGCACGGGGGGCTTGTCGCTTCGCCTGGGTAGCTTGCCGCAGGGCTGATCTGGAAACATATGCGAAGTCTTTGCGAATCGGTATGGAAACGGGGTATCATGGCATCGCCGCTCAGCCCCGTATACCATGGTTGCCGAAAGGAGCATACCCTGTGGCGTCCGGAAACATAACCATACCACAATTTGTAGGCGCGCTGCCCCGCGCGCGCATAGACGCTTTGCTCGAGGAAGGGCTCAAAAGGCCCCTCGTGCTGGTTACCGCGGGGCCCGGCTACGGCAAGACGGTTGCCGTGGCCGGTTATGTTACCCGCCGACGCGTGCGGACGGTTTGGATGCGCCTTACGTATCTGGATAACGTGCCATATCGCTTCTGGGAAACGTTTGTCGCAGCCATGGCCGCTATCAACGAGGACCTTGCCTATCGCTTGAAGGCCCTCGGCTTTCCTGCATCGATCGGCGAATTCGACGCGTTCGTCAGGCTCGTTGCGCGGGAGCTTCAGGGGCCGGGGCATGTAGTCGTGGTGGTGGATGATTGCCACAACATTTTCTCTCAGCGCCTCAATGATTTTTTAGGCACCTTTGTCGATGTTCACCTGGAGGGGATTTCCCTGATCCTCATCGGCCGCTCGCACATGGGGCTCAACGTTCCGACGCTGATGAACAACGGCCTTCTCGCCGAAATCAGGCAGGATGATCTTGCCTTCACCCATGCAGAAACCGGAGAGTTGTTCCGCTCGCGCGGCATTTCCTGCGACGACGCACACATTGGAGCGATTGCCAAAAGGGTGGAGGGCTGGTCCTTTGCCCTGGGCTTACTGGCGGCGCGCGGGCGGGAAAAGCAATTGTCCACGCGCGATATGGAATCGCTCAGCGTTCCGGAGGCCGTCAGGCTCTTTGAAGACGAATGCTTTGCCGTCTACAGCGCGCGGCAGCGCGATATGCTCGTTAGACTTTCTTTGCTACGTAACGTTCCGTTGGGGCTGTCTGATCGGTGGTCGGAAATGCAAGGAGAAGATATGACCGCGGTCC
Organism: Eubacteriales bacterium; assembly: GCA_031551255.1. GTDB lineage: Bacteria > Bacillota > Clostridia > Christensenellales > UBA1750 > JAVBNW01. The sequence goes on from JAVBNW010000055.1 coordinate 6,598, forward strand.
TTAGCGGCCATCCTTTTGTGCGCTTCGATATGGATGTATGCATTTTTACGTTTCACAACATGTTTCGCGGTTTTTTACAATACAAGGCCGACCTCATGACGGAAGAAGAGACAGGCAAGGTCTACTCGCGCGCGGCGGACTGGATGCTGGAACATGGGCATTTGGCCGACGCCATGACCTATTACCGAAGGTGCGGGCGGTATAATGAGATGTTTCAGGCCATCCGCCGACTGCCCCACACCCGCATGGGCCGGGAACTTACGGAACTTGCGCTCGCGTGCCTTGAGGATCTCCCCGAGGAATTTGTCAAGAAGAACCCCATCGTCATCTTTACGCGCGGCGCGATGCTGTTAAACAACTCGCGCATCGAAGAAGCGCACCGGGTGATAACGGATCTGCGCACGGAGTTTGAACAGGGCGAGCAGACGCCTCAGGCACAGGCCTTTCTCGGTGAAATCTACATCCTTCTTGCGGATATCAGCCGCGTGCGCAATACGGATGAGTTCGCATGGCTGTACCGCCGCGCCGCCCAATACCTGCCAAACGGTTGTGTGACGCGCGACGCGGGCCTGACTTTGGTGGACAATCAAGACACCTTTTATGTTATGGAAGAAAAGCCGGGCGAACTTGAAAGAATGATGCGCCTGTTTCAGGAGGCCATGCCGATTGGCGCTAAGGTAATGAAGGGCTGCGGGCGCGGCATGGAGTGCTTATTCGCCGCCGAATCTTATTACCTTACATACGATTTGCCACGCGCCAAGGAAGAGGCCTACCGCGCAATCTACCGGGCCGCGGAATCGGGCCAGCACGACATCGTGCTCAACGCCATGTTTATTTTGCTCAAGGTCGCCGTGTTGTCCGGAAGCTATGGGGAGGCGGCGGACAGGCTTTCCGATATGCGCGAACATATTCAAAGGTGGAATACGGCCTCTCTTACCATCGTTGCGGATTGCGCCCAGGCGTGGATGAACGACAGGCTCAGCGACAACGAAAGCCTGCCGTGGTTCATCGACGGCGATGAGGCGATCGCACGGCAGCCGCCCGTCAGCGTCGGCCGGGAATACATCAGGCGCGCCAATTGGATGCTCCTGCGCAAAAATTATTACGAGCTACCGGCTTTTCTGGAAAAGACCGAAAATCTTGCAAAGGCGCACGGCTTCTGGACGATCCGCTTGGAGGCGCGAATCCTTGGCGCCATCTGCTTTATGCGGCTGGACGAACCCAATAAGGCCGTTGCGGCGCTTCACGCGGCATATCAAATGGCCTGGCAAAACGGCATCGTAACGCCGTTTATAGAGTGCGCGGGAAACATGCGCACGCTGATGGAGAATGTGCGCCGCCAAGAGGAATATTCGTTTGATCCTGCCTGGATGGACGGTGTGCATCAAAAGGCATCCACGTTCGCTAAGCGGCTTTCAACCATGTCCGCCGAGCATGTCAAGGTTGCGGTTCCCGGTGCGCCGGCCCAAGGGGCGACGCTGAGCGAGCGGGAGGATCAGGTGCTGCGCTGCCTGGCGCAGGGCCTTAGCCGCGACGATATTGCCCGGCATTTGGGTATATCGATTAACACCGTAAAGACTATCATTAAAAACTTGTATGGGAAGCTTGGTGCCGTAAACCGCGCCGATGCCGTGCATATTGCTATGACGAAGGGATATCTGGCATAAGCGGTAGCAAGGAAGTTCGCGGTTCTATCTTACAAAAAAGCGATGCGAATGCATTCGCTTTTCGTTTTATGGAGAAATGGGTGGACGAACATTTTTTTCGACGTCCCTTATTTATTTTCGACATATATGTGATTAGGTGATGCCTAAAAATTTTTTAAGATCACCCTAACGGATGTAGACTGCGATGGGAGGCGGACGTATAGTATGCGTGCAGGATGAACAACCATCCGTTGCATATTGAAAGAATGACGCCGAAGGAGGGAAGAGCAGATGTTATACGAAATCGAAGTGGCCGCCGCTAAGAAAGCGTTGTTCGCCCCGAACAGAGGCACCCTAAGGAACCGTGGATGCGCGCTTCTGCTCTCCGGACTCAATGAAAGGGTCGACAATCACGACGCCTTGATGACGGCAATTGCCGGAGAGCTTGCAGAGCATGCGGTGCGCGCCACTTGGCTGATGCCCGGCGAAGAGGAGATGGAAGACGGAAAGGTAAGCCTTGTGAAGCTTTCGAAGTCCATCGATGATGCGGCGGAAGACGCGCGGCGCCGATTTGGCGCGGAGCCCCTTATCGTCGCGCGAGGCGCTATTGGCAACCTATTGCTGGGGATGGTGCGCCTGAGGAGATTGCTGATCAACCCCACGAACTTTGGCGACGTTCCGTGCCCTTCTGAGGGATTCCATGTCGGCGTCTCTCACGAAGAGATGAAAGCATATCTTCGCGAACACGGCGCGCGCGCGATCATTTCGCCAGATATGGCGCGCTTGCAACAGCAGTATGTCATCGGAGGGGAGCGCCTGGAAGAGCTCTATACGGGCTATGCCACGCGCCCTGAGCTTGCCCAAACGCTTAAGTTGCTTGCGCTCTTCCCGCAACGGATTGCAGGGCAGCTTTGCATGAGCGTCATCCCGGATGTTTCCCACTACGCCGATCTTTCCCACTCGCTTGAGACGGCTGCGAATTTTGCACAGTTGATCGGCGTTATTGCAAACGGCATGCTATATGATGCCGGGCTGGGCAACCGCCGCAGGAAATACTCCGGGCGCCAAAGAAGGCTTAGCGGCGGGCATCTGGCATAGGCGTCGATTTGCACTACGCTCCGAAATCCCACCAGACTGCGGTATGGTGGGATTTTTTACGCTTCGTGAAACCTCCTCTTTTCACAAGACGTTGAGGCGTCTTGTGAAAAGAGGAAGAACGAAGAACGTGGGTTTCGCGCCTTCCTCGTCGTTCTTCTTACTCCTCCAAATCGCCCCAGCGGTTTTGAGGAAGAGGAGGAGCGACGAAGTGAACGAGCTTTCACACCGCAGTGTGGAAGCGAGCAATACGCAGTCCGCGACGACGAGCGGCGACGAAGAGAGAGTCATATTTGCGTAAGAACCGCATAGCCATCTGCGAGGCGCGTTGCGCCCGGAGGTGGTTGAGTGGATAGGTTGTTGAGCATCTTAGAGAGAATTAACGGATTGCTGTGGGGGCCGGGCATGCTGGTTTTGCTGGTAGGCGTGGGCGTATACTTCACGATGCGCACGCGCTGGTTTCAGGTGCGTCGCTTTCCGCAGGTGATAAAGCGCACGCTGTTGCGCGTCCGCGAAAAGGGAGAGGGCAAGGGCATCACTTCCGCACAGGCGCTTTTTACAGCGTTGTCCGGCACGCTGGGCACGGGCTCCATGGCGGGCGTCGCTACCGCGATCACCCTAGGAGGACCCGGAGCGATGTTTTGGATGGCGCTTTCGGCCTTGGTGGGCATGATGACCAAGTATGCCGAGATCGTACTTGCCGTCCACTATCGCAAAGAGGAAGGCATGGGTTATCTGGGCGGCCCGATGGTGACACTGGAAAGAGGCCTTGGCATGCCGCGCGCAGGCGCGCTGTATGCGCTGTTCGGCCTGCTGGCCTCCTTTGGGGTGGGCAATATCGTACAGGCGAATGCTTTATCGCAGGTGGTTCACCAGGCGGCGGGAACACCGCCCCTTGCCATCGGAATAGTTGCGGCGCTTTTGGCCGGTATGGCCATCATAGGTGGGGTAAAGCGCGTGGCGCGGGTAACGGAGAAAGTCGTGCCGATTATGTCGCTTATGTACATCGCTGGCGGCCTTGCCGTGCTGATGCTCCGCCTGGACGAGTTGCCCGGCGCGATATCGGCTATTTTCGGCCAAGCCCTCAGCCCTGCCGCTTTCTTGGGCGGAGCGGCCGGTGCGGGCGCACGCGCGGCCATCCGCTATGGCGTTTCGCGCGGCGTGTTTTCCAATGAGGCGGGCATGGGTTCCGCGGCGATCGCTCATGCATCGGCGGATTGTCGGCATCCGGTCGACCAGGGACTGTGGGGCATCCTGGAGGTAAGCATCGATACGCTTCTCGTATGCACAATGTCCGGCCTCGTAGTGCTGGCTGCCGGGCCATGGAAGTCGGACCTTACCGGCGCGGCACTGCTTTCCGAAGCTTTTTTTTCAACCCTTGGCCATGTCGGGCGCTGGATCGTTACGCTGTCTCTGGCGGCATTTGCGTTTGCAACCTTCCTGGGCTGGTCGCATTACGGAGAACAATGCCTCAGGTATCTGGGCGGGCAGCGAGTGGTGCCCGCATACCGCGCGGCGTTCGTATGCCTCATTGCCGTAGGCGCGGTGATGCGCCTGGATATCGCATGGGCACTGGCGGATGTGTTCAACGGTCTGATGATCCTGCCCAATCTTTTCAGCGTAATCCTTTTAAGCCCAGTGGTGCTTCAGCTTACGCGGGAGCGCTTGGGCCGGTAAATGATCGCGCTGCCAAAATGAGTTGACGAACCGGATAGCCCGAGCTATAATGAAATTACAAGTAAATGGCCTCCCGCAACTGGCGGATATGTGGATTGACCACAGGGGAACGGGAGGAACGGTTGCCGGCCGCCTGGGCGAGCTTTGCGTAATTGCGGGGCTCTTTTTCGTTTTCATGCCGCCATCCGGCATGAAGCTGCTTTCTTGGGAAGGAGGCGCCTCGATGAATTTTCCGCAATGGGAAGGGTTTTTGGGTACTAAGTGGAAGGACGGAATCGATGTTCGCGATTTTATCCTCGCCAACGTATCGCCCTATGACGGCGACGAACGCTTTCTTGCGCCGGCCACGCCGCGCACGCAGAGCATGATGGAAAAGGTGAAGGATCTCTTCGCGCGGGAAAGGGCCAAGGGTGGCGTGCTGAACATCGACGTGGACACTGTTTCCTCGCTCAACGCCTATGCGCCGGGGTACGTCGACAAGGATTTGGATATTATTCTAGGCCTGCAGACCGACGCGCCGCTCAAGCGCGGCGTCAACCCGTTCGGAGGCATCCGTATGGCGCGGCAAGCCTGCGAAGCGTACGGGTACAAGCTCTCCGACAAGGTGGAGGATGAGTTTTTATACCGCACCACTCACAACAGCGGCGTATTTCGCGTGTATACCGACGAGATGCGCGCGGTGCGCAGTGCCCATCTGCTCACCGGCCTGCCGGATGCCTACGGACGCGGGCGCATCATAGGGGATTACCGCAGAGTGGCGCTGTACGGCGTGGATGCGATCATCGTGCAAAAAGAGCGCGATAAGGCCGAAATCGGGCGCGGCCTTATGGATCAGGATAGCATACGCCTGTCCGAGGAGCTCTACCAGCAGATTAATTTTTTGAGCATGCTCAAGAAGATGGCCGCCGACTACGGGCACGATATCTCCCGCCCCGCCGCGGACGCGCGCGAGGCTGTGCAGTGGCTATACTACGCATACCTGGGCGCGATCAAGGAGCAAAACGGGGCGGCCATGAGCCTGGGCAGGGTTTCCACTTTCTTGGATATCTACATGCGGCGCGATATCGAGCGGGGCGTTCGCTCGGAGGCCGAGGCGCAGGAGCTCATCGACGATTTCGTGATCAAGCTCAGGCTTGCGCGTCACCTGCGCACGCCGGACTATAACGAGCTCTTCGGCGGCGATCCGATGTGGATTACCGAATGCGTGGGGGGCATTGCCAAAGACGGCCGCGCGCTCGTTACGAAGACTTCATATCGATTTTTGCACACGCTGTACAACTTAGGCCCCGCCCCCGAACCGAATATCACCGTTTTGTGGAGCGAGAGCCTGCCCGACAACTTTAAGAAATACTGCGCAAAGGTATCCATCGATACGGATTCGATCCAATACGAAAACGACGACCTGATGCGCCCGCGCTACGGCGACGACTACGGCATCGCCTGCTGCGTATCGGCGATGGAAATCGGCAAGCAGATGCAATTCTTCGGCGCGCGCTGCAACCTGCCCAAGCTCATGCTGTTGGCGCTCAGCGGCGGCAAGGCGGAGGACGGTATGTACTTAGGCCCGCAGATGAGGGCGATGGACGGTCCGCTAGAGTTTGGGAAGGTGTGGGATAGGCTCGACCGCTACATGGATTGGCTGACCGCGCTGTACGTAAACACCATGAACGTAATCCACTACATGCACGACAAATACGCCTATGAGAAGCTTCAAATGGCGCTGCACGATACGGATGTTAAGCGCGTGATGGCCTTTGGTATCGCCGGGCTGTCGGTGATCGTGGATTCGCTCTCCGCGATCAAGTTTGCCAAGGTGACGCCGATTCACGATAACAACGGCATCGTGACCGACTTTACCGTGGAGGGGGATTTTCCCAAGTATGGCAACGACGACGACCGCGTGGATGACATCGCCGTGAAGCTTGCCGATGCCTTTTATCAAAAGCTTACGCGCACGCCCGCGTACCGCGGCGCACAGCACACGCTTTCGGTGCTGACGATCACCTCCAACGTCGCCTACGGACGCATGACCGGCGCGACGCCCGACGGCCGCGCGGCCGGTACGCCCGTCGCGCCCGGCGCAAACCCGATGCACGGGCGAGACGATTCCGGCGCGGTTGCCTCGCTGTCTTCGGTGGCGAAGCTGCCCTACGACAGTTGCCGGGACGGCATTTCCTGCACGTTTTCCATCGCCCCTGCGGCGCTGGGCAGGGAGCGCGCCGACAGGATTGAAAACCTCGTGGGGATTCTGGACGGCTATTTCGGCCAGAAGGCACATCACCTGAACGTGAACGTGCTCGACCGCGAGCGGCTGATCGACGCGTATGATCATCCGGATCATTACCCGGATCTGACCGTGCGCGTGTCCGGCTACGCGGTAAACTTTGGCAAGCTCAGCCGCGAGCAGCAGCGCGAGGTCATAGAGCGCACATTCCATGCCAAGGTATGATGGGACCTACGGCAGCTTTGTATGCGCGGGAGTAAAGCGATGACCGAAAAGCAAAAGTATGCGCTCGATAAGGTGATTGCGGCCTTGCCGGAGAACTTGCAGGGAATGTACCGCGAAATAGCGGAATACGCGATAGTTTTAGGATATATGCCCACGATAAAAGGCCCGCGGGAATCGTATGCCGACTTTGTAAAGAACAAAGTGCGAAAGACGATACTCAAAATCGATACGGACCCCAAGTTTCCTCCACGATTGGCGGTAAGATTTTTTGCGCTCCCAACGTATTCCGCTTTTTTTCAAGCGGCAATTGAGGAAAGGGTTTTACCGCTGCTAAGCGGCGGATATGAGGCGCGCTGCTATGGCTGCGGCAAGTGCGACGGCACGCATGGTTATACTTTTACACTCCCTGATGGCAAAAAAGCTTTTTGGTGCGGAAGGGATGTCGTTCCACTGCCGCCGTTCAGCGCGGAAAATGTGCCGGAGATCAAAGCAGCGTTACAGGTGCAAGACGAGTTTTTCATGAAGCGAATTCTGTAGTATATCGCGCTTGGCTGTGCGCGGGCTATGCTCCCAAAGAAAGATCGATGAAAATGAAAGACGATAAAACGTATCCGGCCAACGGCGATCTTTGCCGGGATTCTAGACGCGAGGCCCGGTATTTCAAGGTGGAAACCTTTGGCGCGGTGGACGGCCCCGGCCTGCGCTTCGTGCTATTTTTGCAGGGCTGTCTGCTGCGCTGCCCGTATTGCCATAACCCGGAGAGCTGGCCGCTTCGCGGCGGGAATGCGATTGCCGCGCGGGATGTGATTGCCCGCTTCAACCGCTACAGGGGCTATTATAAGCGCGGCGGCATGACGCTATCGGGCGGGGAGCCGCTTATGCAGGCCGAGTTTGCGCTGGAGCTATTCGCCCTTTGCCGCGAGCAAGGCATCCATACGGCGCTGGATACCTCCGGTTGCGTAACGAGCCTCGAGGCGCTTGCCGCCGTGGATGCCGCGGATCTTCTCTTGCTGGATATTAAGCATGCCGACCCGTCGCGTCACCGGGACCTGTTCGGTTTTCCGCTCGAGGCCCCGCTGGAGGCGTTGCGCCGGCGAGAACGGGCGGGGAAGCCCGTTTGGGTGCGCCACGTCGTCGTGCCGGGTATGACGGATGGCGAGGAGGAAATTGCTCAACTTGCGGCGCTGCTTGCGCCGTTTCAGTGCATTGAAAGGGTGGAGCTTTTACCCTTTCGCAAGTTGTGCCTGGAAAAGTATCGCGAATTGGGCATTCCTTTTCCGCTGGAGGGCGTGCCCGAATCGTCGTCGGGGCGCACTACGCTCTGACCCCCTACCAAGCTGCGGCATGGTAGGGGGTCTGGCTCTTCTCTTCATGGCCCCTTCTCTTCCTCAAAACCGCTGCGGCGATTTTGAGGAGTAAGAACGCCGAGGCGGAACGCGCATACTCCGTTTCTTGTCCCGTCGTTCTCACTCCTACAAGACGCCTCAGCGACTTGTAGGAAGAGGAGGTTTCACGTAGCGGCAATTCTCCATGGCATCGCAATGACATGGAGAATAGAGCGCAGTGCAAACCGACGAGGCTTGCCTTGCGGGGCGTCAAGGGGTATGATGGTGATAAACCACTTTACACATTGCAGGCGATTATACAGACGAGGGAGAAGGAGCGAGGTTTTATGCAGCTGCGTTCGATTGAAACATATTCTACAAAGTCGATCTGCTTCGTGCGCATCACCGACGATCAAGGCGCGCAGGGATGGGGCATGACGGCCCCGTTTTCCGCGAACATCACCGCGCAGGTGCTGCATCAAATTGCCGCGGGCACGGCGTTTTTGCCGTATGAGGATTTTACCGCGGTTGCCGACGAAATCATCTACCAGCAGTATAAGTTTTTAGGAACGTTCCTCGCGCGGGCCGCCGCGGGCGTCGATACCGCGCTGTGGGATCTTCACGCCAAGCGCGAGGAGAAATCCGTGGCGGAGCTCGCGGGCAAGCGGCGCGAGGGGATTGATCTTTACGCATCCAGCATGAAGCGCAATCTGCCCGTGCAGGAGGAAGCCGACCGCCTGCGCGCTTTGCAGGACAAGCTCGGCTACCGCGCCGTCAAGCTGCACCCCGGCATCCCTGTGGGCCGCGACAAGGATTTTTGGCCGAACCGCACCGAGGATATGGTCAAGGCCATGATGAAGACGGCGGCGCCGGGCACGCACGTGATCGTGGATGTGAACGGCAACTATTCCGTGGAGCGCGCGATCGAGGCGGCGAAATTTTTGCACGACCAGGGCGTCGCGCTGTTTGAGGAGCCGTGCCCGTATTGGGATATCGACATGACCCGCCAGGTGCGCAAGGCCTGCGCAAACATCGGCATCCCCGTAGCGGGCGGGGAGCAGGACTATGTCGACACCATGTGGGAGCGCATGATCCAGACTCGCGTGATGGACGTGTGCCAGCCGGATCTTCTGTACATCGGCGGCTTCTCGCGCGCGCTGCGCATCGCGGATTACGCGGCGAAGCACGGCATGCAGGTGACGCCGCATACGTCGAACCAATCCCCGATTTTCGTGATGGGGCTGCACTATATGAGTTGCATCGAAACGCCGTATCCATTCCTCGAGTGCGGCATCGAGGACGACCGTTGGGCGCTTGACTGCTATGAGCCGCTGGTTCAAATCAAGGGTGGGCGCGCGTTTGCGCCTACCGCGCCGGGCTGGGGCTTTGAGCCGACGGAAGAATTCCTTAAAAAGGCAGAATACGCGATCAGCAAGGCGAAATAGGGCGGCGTTTGGCCGCCGATCTTCGATATAGGAGTGTGTATAGGATGCAATATCGTCCCTACGGAAAATTAGGCTATGAGGTATCCGCGCTGGGCATGGGCTGTATGCGCCTGCCCCGCAAAGCGGATGCCGAGGGCAAGATGTCGGTGGATCTTGAAAAAGCGTTTGAAATGATCCGCTACGCGGCCGACAACGGCGTAAACTACTTCGACACCGCGATGACGTACCACAACATGCACAGCGAGGCGGTGCTGGGCGAGGCGCTCGACGGCGGCCGCCGCGAAAAGGTGAAGATCGCCACCAAGCAGCCCTTTGGCCAGATGGCGACCCAAGGCGACATCCGCCGCAACCTTGAAAACACGCTCAAGAAGTTGCGCACCGACTATTTGGATGTCTATCTCATCCACAATATTCAGGCCCCGCAGTGGGATGAGATCAAACAAAGAAAGATCATCGAGGAATACGAAAAGTTCCGTTCCGAAGGTCTCATCCGGGCGATCGGCTTTTCGTACCACGGCGAGCTGCCCGGCTTTCGCGATGTTTTATATTTTTACGACTGGGGCATGTGCCAGGTGCAGCAAAACCTTCTGGATGTGGATCAGGAGGTGACGCAGGAGGCCATCGTGCTCGCCGGCAAGAAGGGCTGTGCACTGGTGATTATGGAGCCGCTGCGCGGGGGAGGGCTGGTGACGCCGCCCGCGAGCGTCAAGGCGCTGTACGATGCGTACCCGGTCAAGCGCTCGGGCCTGGAGTGGGCATTTGCGCACCTAATCAACTACCCCGAGGTCAGCACGATTTTAAGCGGCATGACGACGCTTGAGCAGCTTAAAGAGAATATCGAGCTGTTCTCCAGGCCCGACATGGTTCCCGGCTGCCTTTCGGCCGAGGATAAGGCGCTGCTTGGGCGCGTGAAGGAGGCATATGAATCGTTGGCGGTCATCCCGTGCACCGCTTGCGAGTACTGCCTGCCCTGTCCGCAGGGCGTGAACATCCCCGGCGTTTTTGCCCGCTACAACGAAGGCGCCATGTTTGATAACTTCGCCCAGCCGCAGCGAAGCTACATGTTTATGGAGCGCGCGAAGGGCAGCGCCGATTATTGTGTAAAGTGCGGCGCGTGCGAGGAGAAGTGCCCGCAGCATATCGCCATTATGGAGCAGCTCGAGGTTGCACACGATAGGCTCAAGGGCTGGGTGGAATAGCGGCCCTATGCGCGAAGCGCCGTAAACGCGCGGCGATTTGCCAACGCGATAAAAGGGAAGCCAAAGACGTCTTTGGCTTCCCTTTGTCTTTGCCGGCGTTTGACACTTCGCCCCCTAGATGATACACTGGCCCCATTCCGGTCAGGAGGACATGACACCCATGGCAGTAGTCGTTCGGCTTCGCAAGAAATAGGCACAGGATAGCCGGCTGTGTATAGCCGTATGCTCCTGTGCCCTTTTGCGCCCGAATGATTGCGGAAAGGGTGTCTTTTTGTTGCCTAAATCTCAACGCATGCCCCTATCGGTCGGCCAGAATTTTCTTACCGGCACGCGCACCATCGCGCGGCTTTTGAATGCCACCACCATCACGCCTGCCGACAGGGTTATCGAAATCGGGCCCGGCAAGGGCCACATCACCCGCGCCCTCGCGCCGCGCTGCGCAAACCTCACGGCGGTGGAACTAGATCCGCGCCTGTGCGCCGCGCTGCGGGAAAAGCTTTGCGCGGCGCCGAATGTACAGCTCATCCAGGGCGACTTTCTGCGCCATCCGCTGCCCGAAAGCGGCGCGTACAAGGTGTTTGGTAACATCCCGTTCAGCCGCACTACCGACATCGTGCGCCGTCTGACCGAGTGCAAAAATCCCCCTACGGATGCGTGGCTCATCCTGGAGCGCGGCGCGGCGATGCGGTTTGCCGGCCTGCCACGCGAATCGCTGCGCTCGCTGGTACTCAGGCCCCTGTTTGAGGTGCGCATCGTAGAGCCGGTTCGCCGCGGCGAGTTTCACCCCATGCCCGCCGTGGATGCCGCACTTGTACACATCGGCAAAAAGAGCGAGCCTGATCTTACGCGCGGGCAAATGCCCGCCTACGAGAAGTTTGTGCGCCGCGCGATGGAGCGCGGCCTGTCCGGCCTGCTCAGCCGTAGGCAGATCCAGCGCGCGCTGCATCGCGCAGGTCAGGGCGACGGCCGCCCTTGCGCCGAAATGCTGTACATACAGTGGCTCTGCCTTTTTCGATGCTACGCCGGGCTCGATCGGCGGTGAGCTCGCGCTATTGGGCGCATCCATAAGGCGGATAGCCGCCTGCCTTATGGGTGACGAATCTAGCTCAGGATGACGCCTTGCCTAAGCAGAGCTTCCTTGAAAACCGGGTAGGGGAGTTCGCGGGTCGTCTCGCCGCGCTGCGCACACAGTGCGGCCGCGATACCCGCCGCTTGGCCCTGCGCCATGCAGCACACGGTGTTGCGGGTGGACATGTGCACCGCAAAATCGCTGGAGATCAACATGCCCACGGCCATCAGGTTGTCAAGCCCCTTTACGCGCAGCGCTCGGAACGGAAGGCCGTAATCGCCGCCGTTTTCGATCTGCAGCCTGGGCGCGCTGTCGTGAAAGCCGTAGATCAGCACGTCATCCTCAAAGTGGCGCGCCTTGAGCACATCGTCGATCGTCATGTCGTAGTCGCACGCGATGCACCGCCCGCGCCTTATGTTCACCGAGGGGCTGGATCTGGCGATGAACGCCTTTTCGCAGCCGGGAATGTACTTGCGCAACAGTTCCACAGCCTCCTTCTGCCGGTTGCGCAACTCGATTTCGGCCGTAGTGCCTGCGTCCCTGTCCACCGGCGAAACTTCGGATTTATAGTTGAGCTTTAAAAACATGAAGTAGTCGTCGTGCGTGGTGGTAATCACCGAGCTTAGGCCGATTTCCTTCGCCTTAAGCTTAAACGCCTCGGGCATCTTGTCGTACAAGGGCTGCACGCGCACGAAGCGCCGGTCGGGCGAGCCGTCGCGCGGCGCGCGGGCGATCTGATCCATCGAATCCATCGCGGCGAAGTGTTCGTAGTATTTTTCGACGCTTACGCCCGCCACGCCGATGGAGTTGGCGACCTGATGGTCGTTGGGCTCGGAAAATTCCGCGCCCGCGTGCGCGGAAAGATCGCCATACGCGCCCGCGTCGATGAACGCCTTGGCGGCGAACAGCTCGCGCCCGCTGTGGCTTTCGCAAATGGCCCCCACCACCTCGCCGCCTTCGCGAGCCGCGCCTACCACCATGGTGTTCAGAAATATGTGCACGCCCGCCTCCTTGAGCATGTTCAAGCTCAGCGTCTTGTACATTTCGACGTCCACGGCGGTATTGACGGCGTCGTAGCCGTTGCCCAGCTCCATCTGCGCATGCTCGGTCGCCCCGCCGATCGCCTGAAGCCGGGATACCAGCTCCCAGGGAATGCCGCCTACCAGCTGTTTTTTCGGTACGTCAAAGAAGGAATACAGGTTGTAGAAGCTGTGCAGCGCCGTGCCGCCCTCCACCACCGTGCCGCCGGTGTAGCCCTTCTGCTCGATGAGGGCGGTCTTCGCTCCGGCGCGCGCCGCCGCGATGGCCGCGATAACCCCTGCGGTTCCGCCGCCGGCTACCACCACGTCAAAGCGCCGGATGGGGATGTTTCGGGCCGGTTCGCTATAAAACTCCATGTCGTCGTCCTCCTCAACATTTTTATTGTATTCACGCAACTCATCCAAGGAAGCAAAGGTTATTTTGATCATAAAGCAAGCGGTGAAGGTTTGCAAGGCAGCATTGTGAAATTGCAATTTTCAGAAAAAAAGGTTACACTGGCGTCAGAATTCCATTCTTCAAAGGAGGCGCGGCCATGCGACTTGTAAGAGCGCCCAGCTAACTCTCCTGCCGAAAGACCCGGGGTCCGCCTCGTCCGATATCGTTTGCGACGACAAAATTGGATGAGGTGATTTGTTGTGCGGTTTTACAGTAACATCCGTAAACTCTATGCGATCATTTTCTTTCACAGCCTGATACCTGCCTATGTCATCGAACGGCTTTTTTCCAGGCAGCGCGGCCTGTCGGTGCAGGAAATGGTGTACCTGGAAATTCTATACGCCGCAGTGATCGTGCTGCTGGAGATCCCCTCGGGCGCGCTGGCCGACCGCTTCGGCAACAAAAAGCTGCTGCTCGTGGGCGGTGCGATGGCTGCGGTAGAGCTTGCCATCTTGCTGATGGCACATTCATTTTGGCAGTTTGCGCTTGCCATAACATTGACGGCGGTGGGAAGTTCGGCGACCAGCGGTGCGAGGAACGCGCTTTTGTACGATTCCCTCGCGGCGGCGGGCGAGGAAGGCGCCTTTGAACGGATACTCGGGCGCGCGCGTGCGCTTGATTTTTCCGCCGGCATTCTCGCGGCGCTGTCCGGCGGCCTGCTCGCACAGTGGTATCCGTTTGAGCTCAATTATGCTCTTTCGCTGGCGAGTATGCTCATGGCTTTTATAGGCATCCTGTCGCTTCGCGAGCCGCCCCAAACGGGATGCTTTGCCCAGGCAAAGACCGGCGTCTTCGCCATCGTTCGTAATGCACTCGTTTTTTTTCGAAGCAACCTCGGCGTGCTTTTCGTGCTTGTGAATGCCGCGGCAATTGCCACGTGCATGGTGTATGTGGATGAGTATTGGCAGCTATATGTAGACGAGGCGGCCATTCCACTGTCGCTGTTTGGCGTGATAGGCGTAGGCATGCTCGCCGCAAGAATACCGGGCGCGATGCTCTGCGCGCGCCTACTTTTACGTTTTCGCCCACAGACGGTGTTGCTTGCGGCATCGGCGGCGGTTGCGCTGAGCGTGGCCTTTGCGGCGTTGGTGCAAAGCCCGCTGGGCATCGCGGGCATCTTGCTGGCGTGCTTTGCCGCCGCGGCGATGGAGCCCGTGGCGCTGGGCTATCTGCATCATCGTGCGGATGCTTCGGCTCGCGCAACCATAGAATCCGTTTCCTCGTTGATCGAGCGCGCGCTGACGGCCGGGTTGGGTCTTCTTTTTGGAACCGTCGCCACGGCGTCGGGCATCTTTTCGGGTTTTTGGACGCTGGCCCTTTTTGGAGGAGTGGCGGCGCTGGCTGTCGGATATGCTCGTCGTCGCGAGCTGCGTATCGCTCGCTTTCGTGCTGCGGCGCGAAAGCTCGTTCACTGCGCCGCTCCTCCTCTTCCTCAAAATCGTTGCGGCGATTTTGAGGATCGGGATTGACGAAGTAAGTAACGGGGGCGCGCGTTCTTCCTATTTTAAAGGAACCTCAGTTTCTTTTAAAACCGCTGCGGTAATTTTGTGGAGTGACAACGACGAAGAGGGCACGGAGCCCACGTTCCCCGTTCTTCTTTCTCCTACAAGACGTCTCAACGTCTTGTAGGAAGAGGAGGTTTCACGCAGCGGCAATTCCCCGCAACATCGCAATGTTGCGGGGAATAGAGCGTGGTGCAAACCGACGACAAGGAGATGGATATATGGCGAAGCGGCTCATCGCAATGGCCCGCGATCACTGGGGGCTTTTGATCCTGTCGGCGCTCGGCCTTCTGGGCGCGACGCTTTCATCCTTGGTAACGCCCGGGCTCATCCGCTCGTTGACCGCCGCGCTGGATTCCCCAGCAGGGGTAGATTTTAGTGGGCTGGTAAGCTATATGGCAGTGCTTGTAGGCGCATATGTGCTTAGGATGGGGTGTAGGTTTGTCAACACCTATTTTGCGCATGTCGCGGCGTGGCGCTTTGTGCCGGACGTAACCGTTAAGGTGTACGACAAGCTCCAGCGACTTTCCATGAGTTATTATCAAAATAAGCAGACCGGGCAACTGCTTTCCCGCACGGTGAACGATGTGACGCGCATCGAGCTTTTAATCGCGCACGCGCTGCCGGATCTCATCTCCAACGCGCTGATGGTAATCGCCGTCACCGGCATTCTCCTATCCATCAACCCGACGCTTGCGCTGCTCACGTTTGTGCCTGTGCCGTTTGTGGCGATGGCGAGTACGGTATTTACGAAAAAGGTGGCGCCGCTCTTTCGTACCAACCAGCGGGTGCTGGGCGAATTGAGCGGCATGGTGCAGGACAATCTGTCCGGCATGAAGGAAATTCAGGCGTTTGGGCAAGAGGAGAGAGAACATCAAAAGATATGGGAGTTCCGCAAGGTGTATTCCGACGTGAACATCCGCGCAAATTTCTGGAATGGCATCTTCCACCCGAGCGTAGAGTTTATTACGTCTTTGGGCACCGTGGTGGTAGTGGGCTTTGGCGGCTACCTTGCCACGAAGGGGGCCATGTCCACGGCGGATATCATCGGCTTCCTTCTGTATCTTTCGCTGTTTTACCAGCCCATCGCATCGCTCGCCCGGCTTACGGAGGATGTGCAAAACGCGTTTGCGGGCGCCGCAAGGGCATTTGAGGTGCTCGATGCCAAGAGCGATATTGAAGACTCCCCGGGCGCTTATCCGCTCCCCAGGCCCGAGGGCCGCGTAGCGTTTGAGAGCGTGACGTTTTACTATAGCGAGGATGAGCCCGTGCTCAAAAACGTATCCTTTACCGCTGAACCCGGGCAGATGATCGCGCTTGTGGGGCCGACGGGAGTGGGCAAGACGACGATTGTTTCGCTGATGGAGAGGTTTTACGATCCTATCCGGGGCAGGGTGACGATCGACGGGCACGACGTCAGGGGCGTAACGGTCGCATCGCTGCGCGCGCAAATGTCGATCGTGCTGCAAGATGTGTTTCTGTTCAACGGCACCGTAGCTGAGAACATCGCCTATGGCGTGAAAGAGGCGACGCTGGGCGATGTGGAGGCGGCCGCGCGCATCGCCAATGCGGACGGATTCATCCGGCAAATGCCGCAAGGTTACGATACCCTGGTCGGCGAGCGGGGCGTTAGGCTTTCGGGCGGGCAGAAGCAGCGCATTTCCATCGCCCGCGCGGTTTTGCGCGATGCGCCAATTCTTATTTTAGACGAGGCGACCGCCAGCGTGGATGTGGAGACGGAGGCGGAAATTCAGCAGGCGATCGCCCAGTTGGCGGGCAGCCGCACGATCGTGGTGATCGCCCATCGGCTGTCGACCATAATGAGAGCCGACCAAATTCTCGTTTTGGAAAATGGAGAAATCGTAGAGCGCGGCAAACACGAGGAGCTCATCGAGGCCGGGGGAGCCTATGCGCGCCTGTGTCAGGTGCAGTGGCGGGCGGGGAAAAGAGAGGCGGATGCCGTATGATAACAACTATGATGAGGAGAGACGCTATGCAAATCGCAAAGCACGTATTCATTTTGGGTATCGATGGCGCGGGAAATGCGCCCAAGGATGTTTCCACGCCTGCGCTTAACAGGGTGTTTTCCCAAGGCGTGCATACCTTCGAGGCATCCGCCGCGGTTCCCACCATCAGCGCGGAATGTTGGGGGGCGATATTGCACGGAGTCGGCCCTGAAAAGCATTTGCTCACCAATGACATCGTCAGCCGGCAGCCCTATCCTCCGCATTCTCTCTACCCATCGCTCTTCCGCCTCGTGCGCGAAAGGCATCCGGACGCCGTCATGGGCTGTTTCAGCGCGTGGGCGCCGATCAACGCGGGCATCGTGGAGCAGGACTTGGGCGTAACGTTTGAATCGCTTCACGACGAGAAGCTCGCGCTGGCGGCGGCCGAGTATATCCTCACGCAAAAACCGACGGTATTCTTTTTGCAGCTGGACGACTGCGACGGCGCGGGCCATACCCACGGCTATTTTACCGCCGGACACCTCAGGGCGGTGCAAGAAGCGGATAGGAACCTGGGCGTCGTGCTCGATGCGATTGCGCGCGCGGGCATATGGGAGGAGAGCCTGATCATGGTCACCGCCGATCACGGTGGCGGAGGGGCAAACCCCAAATCCCACGGCTCGGGTGAATACAGGGATGCGGCGGTATTTTGGGGTTGCTGCGGGCCGTGTGTGCCCAAGGGCGCGGCGCTTTCTACCGCGGTGTCCATCGCGGACACGGCGGCGATGGCAGTGTACGCGTTGGGCATGGAAATTCCACGCAATTGGGATGGCAAGGTACCCCCCGAAATCCTTCGTTACGCCGAGGATCGGGCATGACGAAAAGCCGCGCCCGGCAAGGCGGGCTTGTCCTATTTTTATGCTTTGCGGCCTATACCTGCTCGTATCTGTGCCGCACCAACCTCTCCGTCGCGCTGCCGAGGCTGATGCAAGATATCGGCTTTGACAAGGCCGCAGGCGGGTTGCTGGGTTCGGCATACTTTTGGATGTACGCGCTGGGGCAACTGGTCAGCGGCGCGCTGGCCGAACAGCTTCGCCCCAAATTGCTGGTGACCGCCGGGCTTGCGGGCTCGGCACTGTGCAATATCGCCATAGTGTTTTCGCCTTCGTTTTGGGCCATCTTCGCGCTATGGGGGCTCAACGGCTTCTTTCTTTCGATGCTATGGTCGGCGATGGTTAAAATCCTCGTCGCGTGGTTCCAAGGCGACGAGTATAGACGCGCGTCCGTGGTGATCAGCTTGCCGACTACGGTCGGCTATATTTTATCTTGGGGAGGCCTAAGTTTTGCGATATCCCCGCTCGGTTGGCAGGCTGCATTCGTAATTCCCGCGGCGATAACCGCCGCGTTTCTCGGCATCTGGATGTTTTTTTTACGCGAAAAACCCGAAGAATTCTTTGACAATGAACAGACCAAAGCCGGCGAAGAAGGCGCTGTGGCGATTAGCAACGCGGCATTTTTCCGGATGTGCCTGCAGCTATTTTTTGTGGCCGCCGCCTTTGTGGCGGTGGTGCAGGGGGTCATCAAAGAGGGCGTGAATCTGTGGTTCCCCACAATCCTAGGGGAAACCGCGCCCGCCTTCGCGTCCGCGCCCTATGCATCTGCCGCGGTGCCTGCGCTCGGCGCGCTGGGCATCCTTTTTACTGGATGGCTGATGAAAAAAGTGCGTCGCAGCGGCGACTTGCTCGCACTGTTGCTGCTCGCATCCCTTGTATTGCTTTTGTTGCTTCTCGCGCTCAAGGGTTCGGCAATGTGGTCGCTTTTGTTGATGGGCCTTTTGCTCGCGTCGATGAGCGGCATGAACATCCTGCTTACGTCCATGATTCCGCTTAAGTTTTTAAGCGTGAACCGCTGCGCGCAGGCGTCCGGCTTGCTCAATTTTATGATCTACGTCGGCGCCGCGGCGGGCGGCGCGGTGTCGGGCTGGCTAAGCTCGGTGGCAGGTTGGGGCGGGTTGTATGCCTTTTGGTCGACGCTATGCCTTATCGCGCTCTTGCTCGGCTTTAGCGCCCGCAAGAAGATCAACTGACGGCAGCCGGCGTTGCTGGCTCCGTATTGTGAAATCGAAGGTCGCATGCTACAATAGCCCCGTGCGGCGCATTGCGCACGGCCGCGATGAATCGGCAGGCGCGGCAAATTGCAAGGAAGGGAGCATCTCGCATGAAGTACGCCTTTGAAGGAAAGACCCTTATCAGGAGGGCGGCCATACTGTAGCCCTCTTTATAATTTAGGAGGCGTCATGGCTCTTCATTGGATTCAGGCAGAGGAATTTTCCATCGACAGTCTTTTGTTTTTTGAGAGGTTTCAAATTCGGCTGATGTGCGACTACCAGGGCGAGGCGCGGAACAATCTGGGCATCGTGCTTCGTTACCACCCCACGATCGCGTGGTATTTCGCTCACCGCTGCCCCGAGTGCGCGGCCCGCGTGCAGGAGATTGCCGCCGGCGCGCCCGAAGGGCTTGGGCCGGATCAGATCCGCAAGGCCGAACTGTGCGTCATATCGGCCGCCGAAGACTTTGTCACCTACACGCGTCCGGAGGTCATGGATACGAGCTGCAACTTCATCTACGGCTGGGATAAGGCGCGGCTGTTTGAACTGGCGGACTTTGACGGCAAAGTAGTGCTGGATGTGGGCAGCGGCTCGGGCCGCCTCGCGTTTGCAGCTGCCGAGCGAGCGCTCGAGGTATATGCGAGCGAGCCGGTGGGCACGCTGCGCGAATATCTGCGCGACAAGATTGTCCGCGAGGGGATACGCAACGTAAGGGTCGTAGACGGCATGGCGCATAGCCTCGCATACCCGGATAACACGTTTGACATCGTCATGTCCGGTCACGTCGTGGGGGACGACTACGAGGGAGAGGTTGCGGAGATTACCCGCGTGGTAAAATCCGGAGGATGGCTGCTGGATTGCCCCGGCGAGGACGACCGCAGATCCGAACCCGACGGCAGCCTTCCCCGGCGCGGTTGGCAGGAACTGCACTACATAAGCACGTTCGGCGGAGATGTATACCGCTACAGGAAGCAGGTTTTCAAGTAAGGAGATACTTTTTTCCCAATGTGTAATCGACAAACCGCCCTCGATGACAAAGCATCGGGGGCGGCTTTCGCTTTTTACGATGTAGAGAACGGCGAAACAGGAAACCGGGGCATTCGTTCCGCGTTCTTCTTAATCCCAAAGAAACCTCAGTTTCTTTGGGAAGAGGAGACTCCACGGAGCGTAAAAAATCCCACCATACCGCAGTATGGTGGGATTTTGGAGCGCAGTGTTCGTCGACGTCAGAGGCACTTCGCCCCGTCGGAATCCGGAGTCTCCAAGTTGATGTCTAGGTAGCGCGCCACTTCGCGCAGCACCGGCAGAAACTTGCCGTACATGCCGCCGATGTGGTGAATATACGGGCCGAACATCAGCCGCTCTTCCCACTTCTTCCAGTTGTCCACCTCAAACCACACATAGGTGCCGGTGGTGACCGGGCCGTCGGTGCTCCTGCCCTCGCCCGCAAATAGGTAATACTCGCCGTCGATGTCGTCAAAGCGGCATACGGTGATGTCGCCCTGCTTAAGCTCCCACCGCTCCTGCCCGGCGATCAGGTGCGCATGGCTCCCCTCGGCCTTGAGCGAATAGGGGAAAGGCCCGCAGTGCCACAAAAGCTCAGCGTTGTCGTTCGAAGGGTGGCGCACGGTCAGGTCCGCGAGGAACTCGGCTTCCTCGCCCAACAGGCACGCGCGCATGATCGCCATGGTGATCGCGCCGTTGACGTCGGTTTCGCAGGAAATCGGCATGCCGTCGTCGGCCATTTCGCCCAGAATCGTGCATACCGGCACTCCCAGCACCTGGCGGGTGGTCGGCCAGCACTCGATCGCACCGGCGGTGCAGCGGCTCTCGATCATCAAATCGCGGGTGGCCATCTTGGCGGCGGCGATCTTCTTTACCTGATCCTCCGGCATCTTGCTGCAATCGATGCGGGCGGTCATGTCGGCGTAATAATCCTTGAATTCCTTGCCGTTTTCCGTAAGGATCTTGTCGGCCAGCGCGCCTACAGCCACCGGCGAAATCGGCACGGTGGTGATGCCGAAGCGCTTAATTAAGTTGGCTTCGTTCGTCATCACGCTCATGAACGGTTGCGGGCGTTCGCCGATCTTGGCGATGCGTAGGCCCTTGAGATCTTTCAGCACCGCCGCGACGCGCACAAAGTTTTCAAAGCCGTTTCTGAACTCTTCGCTGCTCGTCTCGCAGTTGAAGATGTAGCTGTACTTTACGCCGTGGCGCCTGAGCACCTTGGTGGCGGCGAACATGCCGCACTGCGTGTCGCGGCCGCGGCCGGTTTCGGTGTTGACGGTTTCGTCGCGGTTGCCCCACACGAGCGTGGGCACGCTGAACGCCGAAGCCGCCGCCGCAACCACCGATTCCTCGCCGAAATCGCAAAACGGCAGGAACAGCGCGTCGATACCCGCCTTTTTAAACTTTTCTACGATGGCCG
The DNA here is from genome assembly GCA_031551255.1 of Eubacteriales bacterium. Taxonomy (GTDB): domain Bacteria; phylum Bacillota; class Clostridia; order Christensenellales; family UBA1750; genus JAVBNW01. The sequence goes on from JAVBNW010000055.1 coordinate 27,962, forward strand.
GAATCTTTTCCATCTGGTACGCGATGCCGTTTTCGCAGATGTCATCCACATCCACGATGGTGACGACATTGGGCTTTACGCCGCGCACGACTTTCATGAACGCGTCCTTTTGCCTCTTCGCCTCGTCCATCGGCAAAAAGCCCCGCTTGGTCGGCATGACACCCAGCACGATATTGGGTTTATACATGTTCAAGCCCCCTCATATAAAATTGAACTCTCTGGTCGATCTCCGTATAGTCGATCGTTCCATCCAAAAGAAACCGCTCCACCGTCGCAAGGTTCGGGATGCCCGCACGCCCGCCGATGCGGGTGCACTTAATCGCCGACACCGCGCTGGCAAAACGCGCGGTTTCCTCTACACTGCGGCCGCTAAGCAGCCCGGCGGCAAATGCGCCGTGGTATACGTCTCCCGCGCCGACGGTATCCACCACATCCACCCGGAACGCGGGCAACTGGAAAAAGCCCTGTGCGCTTACGCCCACGCAGCCGTTTTCTCCCAGCGTAAACACCGCGATCTTCGGCCCTTTTGCCATCACTTCGCGTACGTTCGCCTCGTAACGGTCGTCGCCATACATCTTTTGATAGAAAAATTCAGAACCGATGAACACGTCGATCTTTGGAATGAGCGCGACCATATCCTCGGAATAGCCGTCCGCATCCACAAGCACCTGGACGCCCGCCGCGCGCGCCACATCCACCGCGCGCTCAGTCGTCTCATTGGCCTGAGCGATAAACAAATACTTCGCCCCCGCGATCATCGCCGGATCGAATTCCTCGAACGTTGCCCGGGCGGCCGTGCCGGGGTGGAACACGATGCTGCGCCCGCCGGTCTCCCGGTCGCTGAGCACCACCGACAGCGAGGTGGTATCGCCCTTGCGGATGCACATGGCCGATGTATTGATGCCGTGGCGGTTAAAATCGTTGGTGCAAAAGCGCCCGTATAGGTCGTCGCCCACCGCACCCATCATCGCGCACGTGGCGCCCAGCCGCGCGGCAGCTACCATGCCGCTGGATACTTTGCCGCCCCCCTGCCAGCTGAGCTTCTGAACGCGCTCGCCGCGGTTGGGTCTTGGAAAGTTGTCTACGTTTACGTTTAAATCCAGGCAGGGCATGTCGATGCCCACGATATCCGGCATTGCTCATCCTCCGCATGCGCCTGACGGCGTCGTATATATATCCATAGATTGCTATCATTCAGTGTAAGCCATGCGCGCATTTGTGTAAAGCTTTCTTTTTACAGCGCAACGGCAGACTAAGATTTGCCATCGCAAGATGCAAGGGCTTCAAATGGGGGTGGTGTCAAGACAGGGCTGAAATTTTTGTTTTGGCGAGGCTGCTTTCAGTGATATACTTACTTTAGAGCGAATTCGGTGGTATAAAGTATTTGTATTAATGGAGGTTAGATGTGTGTAATACATGCGATGAAATTATCTTGTTTAAAGGCTTTAATTCTCCAAATGAATATGCAAGTTGCCTTGATAACATAAAGCGACTACTAGCATCTGGCTGCTTTGAGTTGATTGGTGGAACATGCCCAATAGATAAAATTAAAGATAATAATGGTCGTTGGGTTGATGACACTATTTGCCATTCAATTCGTTGCAAAAATTGCGGAGGAATTTTCACATGTACGGCAAACACTTACCGCGGGGGAGGAAGTTTTCAAATTGGTAGGCAACCACATAGTATAAGCAGTTCTATAGTAGCCGCGCGCACAGGTCGCGCTTCAAATAGGAGTGCGAAATACAAACCGCTTTTCGTTTCATGCGATCCTCTTTTGCGCTGCCACCTTTGTCAACAATCTGGTTTTTGCAAATGCATCATGCTATCGTGAATAGGCGGTTTGCCGACGGCCTTCTTTTTTACATGCCGCAATTTCATGTTATAATGAAAAAAGCATGTGTGGGAAAGAGGGCTTCGTTTTGAGTGAGGCGTTGGCGCAGCAGAGAATTTCGGGCGTGGAGGAGCGGTGGACGAACAGGGCGCTTGTCAACCTAATTTGGCCGCTGGTAGTAGAACGGCTTTTGCTTGTATTGGTAGGCATCGTCGATACGATGATGGTCGCGTCGCTGGGCGAGGAGGCGGTGGGCGGGGTTTCGCTCGTGGATTCGATCAACATCGTCTTGATCGACATCTTTATGTCGCTGGCGACAGGCGGCGCGGTGGTCGCCAGCCAATACCTGGGCAGGGATGACGCAAAGAACGCGTCGATTGCGGCAAAGCAGCTCATCTATACCGTCGGTGCGATTTCTGGGGTGGTTACGATCGCAACATTGCTCGCCCGTGGCTGGCTGTTGCGCACGATTTACGGGCACATCGCCCCGGGCATCATGCAAAATGCCGAAGTTTACTTTTTGCTGACGGCCCTGAGCTACCCGTTTATCGCCCTGTACAACGGCGGGGCCTCGCTATTTCGCAGCATGGGCAACAGCCGGGTGGGCATGCTGATTTCTCTAATGGTGAATCTCATCAACATCGGCGGCAACGCGCTGCTTATATTCGTGTTCCGCTGGGGCGTAGCGGGGGCAGCCGCGGCAACGCTGCTCAGCCGCGCCGTGGGGGCAGGGCTGGTTTTGCTGCTTCTGCATCGGTCGCAGGGGCCTATCGGTATCCGGGGCATCTTCAAGGTGCATATCGACCTTAAGATCATCGGCGGCATTCTTAAGGTGGGGGTGCCCAACGGCGTGGAGGGCGCGATGTTTCAGGTGGGCAAGCTGTTCCTCGCAAGGCTCGCCTCCACGTTCGGTACCGCGGCCATTGCGGCCAACGCGGTGGCGAACATCGTGATTACGATCGGCAACCTGCCGGGGCTTTCCATTGCGATGGCATTTCTGACGGTGGTGGGGCAGTGCGTCGGCGCGGAGGACTACGATGCTGCCCGGCGCTACACCTCCAAGCTGATCAAGGCGAATTACGTGGTGATGGGGGCCTTAAACATCGTCATGCTGCTGCTGCTCAAGCCGTTTTTCAGTCTGTTCGGGTTGTCGGCGCAGAGCATGGATATCGCCTTTGTCTGCGGCGCGATCTTCTGCACGGCGGCGATCTTCATCTGGACGCCCGCCTACTGCCTGCCGTTTGCGCTCAGGGCGGCGGGGGACGGCAAGTTTACGATGGTGGTTGCGGGGGTTGCGATGTGGGTAGTGCGCGTAGGGGTTGCCTATCTGCTGGCCTATGCGTTCGGCGTGGGCGTCGTGTGCGTGTGGATTTCGATGGTGTGCGAGTGGGTCGTGCGCGCGAGCTGCTTTGCGCTTCGTTGGCGCTCGGGCAAGTGGCGGAATAAGAGGGTGATCGCGTGACTCCTTTCGCAGGGTGGGGCGCGCGCTTTCAAAAGGCACTGTCGGCAATTTTTCTGCCGGGCAAAGCGGCGCTTCTACGCGCCGCTCAAAACTTTGGAGAGGTTCCCGATCGCGAGTATGCGCCGGGCGAGATGGAGGATATCGCCCGGCGCGCACGCTTTTTCTGCTGCGAAGAGAGCTGGGATGTGGACGATACGACGTGGAACGACCTGGAGCTTTCCGACGTATTTGCGCGCGTCAACGCCGCGCGGACGCATCCTGGCGACGAGGCGCTATACTGCATGCTTAGAAGCCCGGCGCGCTGCGCCGACGAGCTTTCGGCGCGCAAAGAGATCCTCCGCTGGGCCGCCTGTCATCCCGATGCGCGCTTGCGGGCGGCGTTGGCGCTCGCGCGGGCGGGGCGCCCGCGGCGTGCGGAGCTTTCGAAAATCTTCAAAGCGCCGCTTACCCTGCCCCGCCGCGCGCCGCAATGCGTGCTGCTGATCGCCTTGTTGCTCGCCTGCACGGCGGCTTCGGCGGCGGGGCTTTTGCCTGTTTTTATACCGATTTTGCTTGGCGTCGTCAATGCCGCTTTTTCTCTGTATCTTCACGCGAAAAATTCATTGTCTGTAGATGCTCTGATGTACTTGCTGGCGCTGACGGATGCCGCTTTGACCATTGGAAAAGAGAAAGAAGAAGCCGCAAGCCCGGCCTTTGTGCGCTTGTATGTTTTGATGCCTTCACTCAGAAAGCTTTCTGATCATGGCTTCTTCTCGTTTTTTTATGAAAACAATCCATTCGCGCTGATAATCAGCCATGTGTTCTTGACGGAGGCCCTTGCCTATGAGTGGTTTGCGCGGCGCGTCGAGCGGCATAAGGCTGCGCTGCGCGAGATGACGCTGGCGCTCGGGGAGATCGATGCGTGCATCGCCGTCGCGTCGTTTCGGGCAAGTCTGCCCATATGGTGCGAGCCCGCATGGACGCCCGAGCGCCGCCTGCGCGTCCGGGGGCTTGTCCATCCGCTGATAAGGAACGCCGTGCCGAACGATATCGACATGTACGGGCACGCGCTGCTCACGGGCTCCAACGCGGCCGGCAAGTCCACATTTATCAAGGCGATCGCAGTCAGTGCGCTGATGGCGCAAAGCATACTTACATGTACTTCGGATGTTTATGAAGGCTGCTTTTTTCATATCGCTACATCAATGGCCGTGCGCGACAACCTGCTGGGAGGCGAAAGCTATTTCGTCGTGGAAGTTCGTGCACTGAAGCGGCTGATCGACTATGGCGGCCGGCTTCCCGGGCTGTTCGCCATCGACGAGGTGCTGCGCGGCACGAACACCGCCGAGCGGGTTGCGGCATCTTGCGAGTTTTTGCGCGCGTTGGCGGGGCACAATTGCCTGTGCGTTGCCGCGACGCACGATTTGGAGCTGACATATTTGCTGGAAGAAGAATACCGGAACCTTCATTTTTCCGAGACGCTGGCGCAAAGCGGCATGGCGTTCGATTACAAGCTGCGCCCAGGGCGTTCGACCAGCCGCAATGCGATCGCGCTGATGGAGAGGATGGGGTTTCCGGACGATATAGTAAAGAAGGCGCGCGAGGCGGCCGGTGCAGCCGTCGATGAAATATGCATAGCCGCTGAAAAGGGGCGTTCCGAACACGGAGCGCCCCTTTGATCGTAGTGACTTGGCGGCCTACAGCGCAAACTCGTCGCCCGTCTCATCGATCCACCGCTTAAGCCGCGCCTGGAGTTCCGTACGCTTTGTGCCAAACGCCGTGTTGTGCGCAAGGTTCACCTGCTCGTACGGGTCGTCGTTTAGGTTGTACATCAGCCACGGCATGTGCTCGAACGCCGCGTACTTCCAGCCGTCCCGCGTGACCACCGCGCGCCAGGGCATCTCTTCGGAATCGGAGTGCCCGGTGGGCACCACGATCTGCGCGTACGCGGAATCGGGGTAATCCGCCTTCCGGTTCGACCGAAAGCGCAGCGCGGAATAATCCGCGCCCTGCATCCACGTGGGCGGCTCGATGCCGCACAGCCCCAGCGAGGTGGGGGCGACATCCACGTGGTTGATGGGGTAGTCGGGCGCGCCGTTTTTCCAGCCGTCGTACGTTGGGCGGCAGCCGCTGATGATGAACGGCACCTTGAGCGATTCCTCATACGGGTTTGTCTTGCGAAACATCCCGTGCGAGCCGTGCATATCGCCGTGGTCGCTGAAGAATAGGATGTGAGTATGCTCGTACAGCCCCTTGTCGCGCAGGTAGGCGACTACGCGGCCCACGTTGTCGTCCAGGTTTTCGATCATCGCGTACGCGCCGGATAGTTCTCGTCGCGCCTGCTCCATCACATACGGAACGCCGGGCACGTTCGGGCGCATGGCGATCGAGGCGGGCGAATGGCGGCGCATGTATTCGGGCGGCGCGATGTACGGATCGTGCGGCGGCTGCACCGACAGCACGCCGAAGAAGGGCTCGCCGTCGGGGCGTCCGTCCAGATGGCGAAGGAAGAGGCTTGTCAGCTCATCAGTCTCATAGCCGTTCAGTCTATAGGGTGGCGTTTCGCCGTCCCGATCTCCGCCGTGCACCCAGCAATCCCACTGGCTGTTGTTATTTTCATAACCCATCCAATAGTCGAAGTGGCCGCGCCGCTCCTTGGGGATGTAGTGCGTGCCCGCGCGCCCGTCGCGCTCGTGAAAGCCGTCAAGATGCCACTTGCCGATGTAGGCGGTGTGATAGCCGTGTTCGCGGAACACGTCGGCGATGGTGGACTGAGCGGGGGGCAGCAGGTGTTCGTGCCCCGGCACGCACTTGTGCGGATATAGCGATGTGAGCATGGAACCGCGGTAGGGGCTGCACAGCGGCGAACCGCCGATCGCGTTGCGAAAGTTTAAGCCGGTTCTGGCCAACAGGTCGATGTTGGGGGTGCGCACGTTCGGGTCGCCGTTGATGCCGACCGCCTGCGCGCGCAATTGATCGCACATGATCCAAATCACATTGGGTTTCAACTCGGCCATAGCCGTTCCCTCCTGCATACATTGCTTTCGTTCATTGTACCACGCGCATAGGCGTGCGACAAACCATTGCCCCGGGGTTGTGAAGCAACCCTGGGGCAATGGCAAGAGATTCGCCGTGATTTAGTTCGCCGTAGGGAAGGGATTGATAAACACCCGGGCCGCAAGATCCTTGTCGAGGTTTAACAGCGCGGACGCATTGTCTCCGATCAATGTGAGCTGCTGGATCAGCTTGCGCGCGTTGGATTCTTCCTCCACCTGCTCGGAGGTGTACCACGTGAGGAACGAGTAGGCGGCGTGGTCGCTTTCCTCCATCGCCACGCTGGCCAGCGCATTGATGTTGGCGGTGACGAACTGCTCGTGCTCGAGCGTGGCTTCAAACACGGCAAGAGGGGTGGAGCACAGCTTGTCCGGCGCGGCGATCGCCGGCAGGCGGATGCCCTCCCAACGGTCGATCGCGTATTCGTACATGTGGGTGGCGTGCGCCATTTCTTCTTGCGCCTGTACGCGCATCCAATTCGCGAAACCGTCCAGCCCCAGGTCCTTCAGTTGCGTCGATAGGGATAGGTACAGGTAGGCCGAGTAGAATTCGCGGTTGATTTGCGCCTCGAATGTCTGCTTAAGTTTCGGCATGGGTTTCCTCCTTACTTCTTTTTCAAAATATACCCTTTCGGGGAATCTTCTACTATATACCCGCGATCGCCGATTTCGGCGCGCAGACGGTCCGCCTCCGCCCAATTTTTTTCGGCGCGGGCTTGCTGGCGCTGCGCGGCAAGCGCTTCGATTTGCGGATCGACCGCCTCGCCCTCGCGATATAAAAGGCCGAGTACGCCGCACAGCTCGGCGAGCAGATCGTTGGCGGCGCGCGCGGCCACGAGTGCTGGCTCGTTCACCAACGCGGTATTGCCCTCGCGCACCAGATCGTACAAAACGCCCACCGCGCCGGCGGTATTAAGGTCGTCGTCCATGTGAACGATGAACTGTTCCTTCAAAGCGGGCAGGGTTTGGGCGATCAGCTTTTGTTCCTTGGGCGTGGGCAGGCGGTCCACCGCGCAATCCAGCCGCGCCTTCCAGGTATCCCGCGCGTTGTACAGCCTCTGCAAACCGTTTTGCGCCTGTTCTACCAACTCGGCGGAGAAGTTGATCGGGCTTCGGTAGTGCGACGACAATAGAAACAGCCTCACGGCCTCCAAATCGAATTTTTCGGCGATATCGCGCACGGTAAAGAAGTTGCCTTCGGATTTGGACATCTTTTTGTTGTCCACATTGATATGGCCGTTGTGCATCCAATATTTGACGAACGGCTTGCCGGTCGCCCCTTCGGACTGCGCGATTTCATTTTCATGGTGCGGGAAGATCAGATCCACCCCGCCGGTATGGATGTCGAAGTTCTCGCCTAAGTACTTCATGCTCATCGCCGAGCACTCGATGTGCCAGCCGGGCCTGCCGTCGCCCCAGGGGGAGGGCCAATGAGGCTCGTCCGGCTTTTTCTTCTTCCACAACGCAAAGTCCATCGGGTTTTTCTTGTTTTCATCCACCTCGATGCGCGCGCCGGCCTCGCGATCCTGAAGGCTCTGGCCGGACAGCTTGCCGTAGCCTGGGTAGGCCTGGGTGTCGAAATATACGCCGTCGGCGCTTTCGTAGGCCAGGCCCTTATCCGCAAGTGCCTGGATGAGCGCGACAATCTCGCCGATGTGCTCCGTTGCGCGCGGCGCGATGTCCGCCGGACTTATGTTCAGAGCCTTGGCATCTTTTTTGTACTCGGCGATGAAGCGGTCGGCCAGCTCGCCGATGGTGATGCCGTCTTTGTGCGCGGCGTTGATCATCTTATCGTCGATATCGGTAAAGTTTTGCACATATGTAACCTTGTACCCGCGCCACGCAAGATAACGGCGCAGCGTATCAAACAACGTGAACGGGCGCGCATTGCCGATGTGAAAGTAGTTGTACACCGTGGGGCCGCACGCATAAATGCGCGCCTCGCCCTCGTTAAGAGGCACAAAATCTTCTTTGCGGCGGGTCAGCGTGTTATAAATCTGCATGCTTTAGTTCTCCCTCCATCTTAAAACACTCGGCCGTATCTTTATCCGGACAATCCGCGCATTCGTCGCCGCTCAGGCGCAGGATGCATTGCTCCAGTGCGTTGATGCGCGAGATCATCGAGTCGATCGTCTCCTTCACCGGGTCGGGCAGGTGCACCTGATCAAGATCCGGCCCTGCAACCTTCATGGCGCCGCGCCTAACGATCCTGCCGGGATTGCCCACCACCGTGCAATCGGCAGGAACCTCCTTAAGCACGATGGCTCCTGCGCCGATCTTGCTGCGCGCGCCCACGGTAAACGGCCCAAGCACCTTTGCGCCCGCGCCGATGACGACGCCGTCTTCGATGGTGGGGTGGCGCTTGCCGCTATCCTTGCCGGTGCCGCCCAGCGTTACGCCCTGATACAGCGTAACATTATCGCCCACCTGCGCCGTTTCGCCGATGACGACCCCGTTGCCGTGATCGATGAACAGCCCGTCGCCGATGGTCGCCCCGGGGTGGATTTCGATGCCGGTTCTGTGCGCCGAGCGCTGGGAAAGCCAGCGGGCCAGCCACTTTGCATTATGCAGCCAAAGCCAGTGCGAGCGCCGATGGCTGCGCACCGCCTTATAGCCGGGGTAACAGGTAGCGACCTCGAATGCGCTGCGCGCGGCGGGATCGCGGGACAAAACGGCCTGAATGTCTTTCCTGCGGGTGGCGAAGTAACCTTCTGCCATGAGATCGCTCCTTTCTTCCTATTGGCGCACTACCGCGAAAAGGGCAATAAAAAACACGCCCACACAGAGGCGTGGCCGCGGTTCCACTCTGTCTGCGGCTTTGAAAAGCCGCGCTCAAAGCCCATAACGGAGGCGTCCGTCACCGCCTAGCGCATAGCGTTTGGCGGAGAGGCTCGCGCATGCACTTGACGGCGCTCCTTGCCGGGCGAACTTCCAGCCGTGTCCGGTTCGCCCTCTCTGAGACGGTGCGCGCCGCTACTCTATGCGGTCGTAGCCGATAGAACATTATATGCCGGGGGCGCAAGAGATGTCAACCCCGGCAAAAACAGCGCACAAGGAAAAACGGGATATCTATGACAGACCTTTGTTTGTTATGCGGTCACTCCGGCTTTGGGTTTTGCTCGCTCCAGCGCTGATAATGGCCGGTTTCGATTTCCTGTATATACAGGTCGCGCATCGGCAGATCCGGCGCGGCCAGCGCCGCGGCAATCGCCTTTTCCCTGTCATAGGGCAAGCGTATCAGCTCTACGGACAGGGGGGCGAGAGAGTCGCCTTCATGCCCGCGCAAGATGGCGTAGGACGACTGGGGTACGCCGTCACAAGGGTTGCCCACGCTTCCTGTATTGAATAGCATGCGGGTTTCGCACATGCGGCAAAAAGGCTGGTGGACATCCGCAAACCCCACGATGTCGGAAGAGTCGTCCAGCGCGTTGAGCGCAGCGAGAACCTCCTCTTTGGGAGAGTTAGAAAAGACTATGGTCTGTATGCGGGTTCGGCCGTGATATAGCTTTACGGAACGTCCGCTCAGCATGAAGAAGATGCCGTAAGGAAGGTTTCGCAGCAAATTCAACCGCGCTTCTCCAAGCTGTGCACGGAAATAGGGTGCGGAGGAGATCCACTCATCTAAGACAGCGTCTTCCCAGTTGCCGCGCACCAGTTTTTCGCATCGCTCAAAGAGAAGGTCGACCACCAAATCAGACTGTGGTCCCTTTCCAATCGCATCGCCCAAAAAGAAAACGCGCCGAATGCCGCGCGCGTCGATATCGCGCAACACAGCCTCCAGCGCGGGCAGGTTGCCGTGAACGTCGGCGATCAGCGCAATTTCCGTCATGCGTCGCCCAAGAGTTCTTCCGCGCGCTGGTAATCATCAAGGATCAGCGCGCGCAGTGGGTTTTTAAAATCGATGGACGAAAAGCGTTCCAGAGCGTATTCGATACCCTCTTCCTGCACGGCTTCGCGCATGCGGCGCGTTCCCGGATCGCCGCTTTGGTAGTGATACGCATACGCGATGATGCGTACAAGCGCGTGCGGGGTCTTGTTAAACCTTTGGCAAAGCGTGGCCGAGCCTACCAGCCTTTCATAGCGGCCTACTTTGCGGCCTGCGTCGACGCCCAGGCGCTCCAAGGAAGCGTCCAGCGCGGGGTTTTCCAGGGATGTCAGCACGCCGGCGTTCCAACTTTCCATTTGCCGTTCGGTAAACCCGTATTCGCCGCATAAGCCGTGTGCCGCTTCGCCAAGAGCCATTTCCAGTTGGGGCCTCACGCGCGGATGCGCGAGTGCCTGCGAGCTTTTTGTAAGGCCCAGCGGTATTCCCAAATAAGCCATGGCGGCCTCCGCCATGTTCAGCGTGTAGATCTTGCGCACGGATTCGGCGGTGAAGTTGTCGGTAGGGTGTAGCATGGGGGAGGGGGGAGGCGCTCCCTTGAAGGCTTCGGCATCCACCGGCATTTCCGGATAGCCGTTGTTAAGAAGGGCTAAGGGATCGTCGCCATCCTCCGGAGGATGCTCGGCGCTTAGGCGCATCACGATCGTGCGCACAAGCCCGACCTTTTCCTCAAGGTACGTAAGCGCCGCGCCGCCCAGCAGGCCCGAAAGCAGATCCTTAAGCCGCGCGACTGGGTCGGCGTTGTTGTCGCAGATGAGAATATCCAGCGGATCATCAGGCATCTCCAGCGCGCGCCGGGCGATGGCCACGGCCAAAAGATCGGCCGCTTCGCGCAGCGTAAAGGGCGAAATGGCTACCGCGGCATAGGAGCCGCGCGTACACAGAAGATCTACAATGGCGCCGCCCTGGCCGATGTGCAGGGCCGTAATCTCGCGGATGCGAAGCGCATCGGTGAGAGCGCCTGCGGCTTTGTAGATCGTATAGCCGCCGCGGCGATTCAGCTCGTCGACGAGGTTGATGTTTTTATCGACAAACGTAATGGCACTGCCGGCCCGCTGGAACACCTCGGCGAGAAAACCTCTGCCGACGCGGCCTGCGCCGAAGATAACAGCGTTTGCCATCGAACCACCACCTCATGATATTTGCTTGCCTATCTATACCAAAGAGCGAAGTTTTTGAGCATGTCACGCGTCCGCCCGGATCGAAAGGGCAAAGCGCGGCGCCAGCATAGGGTCGTATGCCGGCGACAGGGCGACGGGGAGCAGGTTGTCCGCAGGGCGCTCCAGCCCCTCTCCCAAAAGATCGCTCAGCAAAGGGTCGGCGGGATGAGGCGCGGGCATAAGCACCGCATAACGAGTGCGCGCTCCGTCGAGCCTATCGCGCAGCGCGGCGTAGGCGGTCACATCGTTCAGGCGCACGACATTAAGGCCTAAAGGTGCGAGCGCGGCCAGTGCGGCGCGCATTGCAAACGGCCCGCCGATGAAAATCGGGCCGGGGTTTTTGCCCGCGGCATGGGCATTAAGCAGTTCCGACAAGCGCGGGTCGGTTTCGTAGGATAGGGAATTAGGGCGCGCGACGGCCTGTAAGCCGTCGTGTGAAAAGTTGAGATAGCGGTGCCCCAACGCGGCGCCCGCGCCAAATTGCGCGTGCAAATCCATCAGCGGTTTAGCCAATTGCGACCAATCCTCGCTGGAAAGAAGCATGCGCCGCATGGCGGGCAGAGGCCCATCGCCTTCGACGATGTAAAAGCCCAGGCTCGAAAACGCGGCCCAATTCGATAAATCGGCCCCGTTTTGGCTGGGCGTGCACCAAATGCGCACCATGGAATCATCCAGCAAAAACAGGGCTTGTATAATGTTTAAGTCTCGCGCGAACGCTCGTTGGAGCATATCGTCCTGCCGCCCTTTCGAGGCGGCAATCGAGGAAATATTTTCCTTTTCGAGCACGGCTTCTATAAGACAATCCCGCCAGCGGTCTCCGGTTACGGTGGGAGGGGTGCTGGCGAGCACGGCCGACGCAAAATCGTGGTAAGCCCACTGGATATCGTAGGGCATGGCGTCGTCGCTGAGCAGTTCATTCATCAGGTTGATCAGCTGAGCGACCGGAGGGGTCTCCAGCAGCGCGCGCAGGATTGTCACTTTATCAAGATCGTTGCGGAGCGCTTCGACGGGCTTTACCGAGAAATCAAAGGTCGCCATACGTTCCTCCTGTCTCAAAGAGATAAAGACCGGTAAATGTTACCGTATTTGCGCCGCTATGGTAGGGAAGGCGGGCGAGTCGGCATAGGGCCATCACGTTGATGCCGTAGCTTTCGACCGACGGCAGCGCTTTTTCAGGATGCCGGCACGCCGCGTCGGGATACGCGCATGTGGGGCAGAGCGCGCATCCGCCCGCGCCCAGCGCCATAAGGCCCCCCTCTTGCCGGGCCGTAGGCAAAAAGCCCATGAAGAGCTCGCGAAACTTCGCCAAAGCGCGAGCGGAGCCCTCGATATCGTAAGAATCTTCCATATCGCCTACGCACTGCACCACAACGCCTTCGCCATGGCGCAAAAGTTCGGAGACGCAATCCTCCACCGGGCCGACCGCCGGCGGGCAGCACCAGTTTTTGCCGAAGTTGCCGCAGGCGTTTGCGGCGCACAAACCGCGCACTTCGACCGCGCTTCCAAGCTTGAGGTCTTGTACGTCGATCCGCGACGCGCGGGTAAACCCGAACGCCGTCGCCTGTGAGGCAAGCCTGCTAAGATCCATCGGTACCCTCCCGCAACGCGGCGTCGCCGCTCATACAGAGACTGTATTATAACAGATGAATGTTATGGATCAAAGAAGGCGCAAAGGATAAGCCTGCTCATGCCATTTTCTATTTGCCGATCAGCGGAATCGCCAGCTCCAGCATGATGGGGAACAGCAGGATCACCGAAAACAGCCTCGCCGTCTGCAAGACGCTCACGGAAGTCACATCCGCGCCCAGATCGTCCGCGAGCAGGCACATCTCTTGAAGCCCCCCCGGCGTGCTGGCAAGCAGGCAGGTGCGCCTGTCGACCCGCGAGATCCTGTGCATAAGCTCGCCGATGCCAAACGTGTTCACAAACAGGCTTGCCACCAGAAACAGCGCCGGAACGGCGAGCGAACCTACGCTCAGCACGGTTGCCATGGTCATGCGCGAGCCGATGTACGCACCGGCGGCAAATTGCACCGGCGTGCGCAGACCGGAGGGGAAGGCCGTTTTGCCCGTCGCGACCGATACGATGGTGGTGGCGACCATGGAGCCGATCATCGGCCCCGCGGGGATGTTTAAGGCCCATCCGGCAAACGCGCCCGCCGCGGCGGCGGCAGCCGTAAGAAAGTAGCGCGCGGGATGGATTTTTTCCTTCGCCTGATCCTTTGCCGGGTCCGGCGAGACGCGCGTATGCGGCAGATGCTTAAAGATTGGCGGAAAAATTGTAATAACGCTAAAGAGCCTGACCAACTGTAGCAGCGATACGATGCCCGTATCCGCGCCCACGTCTGCGGCGATCAGTGAAAGCTCGGCTACGCCGCCCGGCGCGCTGGAAAACAGGGCCGTCGCGGCATCGAGCCCGCCTGTCCACGCTATTGCGAAGCCCACCAAAAGATTGATGCCCAGCAGGCAGGGGATCATCACCAGCGCCGGCAGAGCGACCCGTCTTAGGGCCACCACGTCGCTGCGCCTAATGCGGCTGCCGATCATCGCGCCGGATGCCGCCTGCATGGCATTGCGAAACCATGTGGGTACTACACAGACCCCCGTAAAGATATTTAAGAGCGCAACGCCGGCCATCGCGCCGATCATCGCGCCGGTAGGCACTTTGGCGCGTTTGGCAATCGTGCCGCAAACCGCGGCGGTTGCAAGCGTTACGAACAACCACAGGGCGGTTTCTATACGCATCCCTCCCAAGGAAGCGGGATTTGTCCCGCATAAAACGGCCGATTCTTGTGCCTTTATCCAATCGCAGCGGCACCTAGGCGAGAAGCCTAAAAACTTTTACTCGTCCGCCGCGCGATTTCTTTAGTATAGCACGGGGCCAAAGTGCAGCACAACCGGGGTGCGATACCCCGGCGACTTATGGGTTATGCATTGCGCGTTGCGGCGCTCGATGGTATAATTATCTGTGAACTTTTTCACAAATTATTGGGCGGTGAGTAGATGGAGGCGCGAAACAAGGTATCCGAGGCGGTAGTGCGGAGGCTGCCCGGATATTACCGTGCTCTTGGGGGCCTTGAAAAGGATGGAATCGCTCGTATATCTTCCCAGGAGCTGAGCGTGCGCATGGGGCTTACGGCTTCGCAGATTCGGCAGGATATCAATTGCTTCGGCGCCTTGGGGCAGCAGGGCTACGGCTACAACGTAACGGAATTGCGCCGGCGCATCGGCGAGATTCTAGGGCTCGAACGGGAATATCACGTCGTCGTGGTGGGCGCGGGCAACATAGGCCGCGCGGTGGCGAGTTACCAGGGTTTTGCGCGGTTGGGCTTTCACGTGGCGGCGCTGTTCGACGCGAACCCAGCCCTTGCCCAGCATGGCGGGCCCGGCGCGCCGGTATATCCGATAGAAAAGCTCTCCGCCTATCTCGCGGAGCACCCGGCGGATATCGGCGTGATCGCCACGCCCGCGGAGGCTGCGCATGAGGCCGCTGGGCTTTTGACCGCGGGCGGGGTGCGCGCGCTATGGAATTTTGCGCCTGTCGATCTTCAGGCGGGGCCGGAGTGTACGGTGCAAAACGTACAGCTCACCGATAGCTTGTTGGTGCTCACCTACCACATGCAAAACGATTAGCCCTTCTCGGCGCGGCATCTGTTTCCCTAGCCGGAGCGCATGCATTTTTTCGGCAAAAATCCGGCGAGAGATAAATCCCTGCAACTGGCATGCGAACTCTCTCGTCTAGTCTATGAACCTGAACCGACGTTCGGAAAATCCGTCCGGCAACGAGAGGAGCAACTCCATGGCGGCCAAAAAGAAGCAAAAGGGCAGAAAAAAGAAGACGTCAAAGGCGGCGGTCGTGCTTACGATACTTGCGATCGCTCTTTTTGTGTCGGGCGGCATGATGGCGTATGCCTATGATCAAGATGTTAAAAAAGTGGAGCATATGCGTCAGGTCGTCGAGGTTGACACCTTCTACGCCGGTATTTCCGTGGGCGGGATCGACTTATCCGGCAAAACCTATGAACAGGGCCGCGAGGCCGTAATGGCTGCCGATGCCGAAAAGCTTGCGTCGTTCCAGGCGGTCATCTCCGTGGACGGTCGCGAGTGGAAGGAAAACCTGCGGCCTATTTCCGACGCCCAGGATGCGCTCGATAAGGCGTACCGCTTTGGGCGGGCAGGCGATCTCGAAGTGCGCTACAACGAAATCCAGACCCTTGAGCAGACCAAGCGAGACTATCCGATCGACTATTCGGCGGATACCTCCCGCTTATCGCAGCTGGTCAATTCCATCGGCGATGAGATCGACGTGGAACCCGTCGACGCCAATGTGGTCGATTTCGATCAAAAGACGAAGTCGTTTTCGTTTTCCGACGAGTCCGCCGGGCGCAAGCTCAACCGCGAGAAGCTTCTAGCGGATATCGAAAATGCGATTGCCAGCGAAACCTATCCCATCTTGGCCACGGGCGCCGTCGAAGTGATCGAGCCCGCCGTCACCCGCGCGCAGTTGGGCTCCAACTACAAGCTCATCGGCTCCTTCAGCACCACTACCACATCCGATACGGCGCGCAACAACAACATCACGCTGTGCTCGGAGGCCTTCAATGGCGCCAAGGTGATGCCCGGCGAGGTGTTCTCCCTCAACGACGCCACCGGCAGGCGCTCTATCGACAAAGGATACCGCGAGGCAGGCGCCATCAAAAACGGCAAGCTGATTCCCGAATTCGGCGGCGGGGTATGCCAGGTATCCACCACGCTCTTTAACGCGGTGGTGCGCTCCGGCCTTGAGATCACCGAGCGCAACAACCACTCCTACCCGATCAGCTATGTCGAACGGGGCATGGATGCGATGATCGACTACCCTTCCAAAGACTTTAAGTTTACCAACAACACCGCCGGGCCGGTGTACCTGGTTTCCCACTTCGCGGACAGGAAGTTGACGATCGAGGTGTACGGCCAGCCGGTTCTGGAAGGCGGCGTTACCATCGAACTGCGCGCGGATACCACCGAAACCATCAAGATGCCCGCCACCGAATACATCCTCGACCCGACGCTTCCGGCGGGCGTCGAAGAGGAAGAGCGCGCGGGGCGCACCGGCTACCGCGTTACGACCTACATCCGCTACATGCGCGGCGATACGCTGGTGGAAGAAAAGGTGCTGTTCAAGAGCGCCTATGTCGCCTACGCGCCGCAGGTGCGCAGGGGCACGGCACAGACGTATGTACCCCCCGCTACGGGTGGCGATCTGCCGGTTATCTACTGATTCTTTTAGCCCCGCGATGATCATGACGCCGCTTCCACGTTGGGAGGCGGCGTCATTTCTGCGAAATGTTCATCACCTGCCGCGCCTTCTTCTCATAATATCTTGTTGAAGCCGGTAGACATACTTCGTGATCATATCCTGCTGCTTTTCGGCAAAACGGAATTGGACGCCGGCATATAGTTTATACGCGCTTTCATCGCGAAGAACGCACCAGCGAACCTGTGCAATAAGGCATTCTACCTGCCCGTCGGGGCCTACCGGAAGCGAAAGGGTGATGTCCTCGCCGACGGAAAGATTTACATCGTTGAATCGAAGGGCCGCGCCGCCGCCGCTGATGTCGGAGCATATGCACGCGCATGCCAGCGCTTCTATATCGCCTTCCATCTCTCTTTGCAGGGAAATCGTGCCCGACAATACGGTTTCCGCACGAAAATGATTCCGGCGCTGAGTGAATGCGATGTTTGAAACCGCCTGCGCCCTGATATAATACACTTCGCCGCTTTTGAACCGCTCCACGACGATACTTTGAAAATCGGCGCGTCCTTTATCCTTCTGGGCCTTATCGATGCAATGTATAAAAAGGTTCTCGCCTACGGAAAGCGGATACATGCCATTCTTGCCGATGGGCGCATACATCACAAAATGCCCGTCGTCCGCTACCGATTCGAGCGAAGTGACAAGCTCAAGCTCCGGCTCGGTTTCCAGGCAGCTTTCAGGTTTTAAAAAGAGCCTGGTTCCAAGCTCGACGTCAAGTTTCATGTTTTGCGTTTTGTTCTGTCTCCATGCCCTCGGCAGTTTCAATTCGATGCCCTCCGCCTAAAAGCCTATGGGAGTATCGGCTTAGTTGTAAATCATTCTAGCGGCGGCAAGGGCAATGGCAAGAGGAAAAACATAACTTACAATAAAACCGGCATAACTTGCAATCTAAGTGCCAGGCGAGAGATCTTGTTCGACCGTTTTTAAGGCGACCTGCGCGCCAAACGTGCCGTCGGAATGCTCAAACTCAGCAAATCCGCCGTGCTTTGCGGCGATTTTGCGGATTACTTCCACGCCGTTTCCATGCAGAAACGTATCGCTTTTCGTGCTGATATAGCGGCTCCCGCGCAGCTTCACTGGGCTTAGGCGCGCATTGAGCACGGATAGGTACAGGTAAGGAGTGCGAACCTTGAGCATTACTTTAACCCACCGCTCTTTCGGCTCCACAATTTTCGCGCAGCTTTCCAGCGCGTTGTCCATAAGATTCATCAGTAGGCTCACCAGATCCGCATCGCCGATGGAGAGCGGCGGCATCGGCGCGATGTCGAACTCGATGGCAAAGCCCATTTGCTCGGCGCGCTGGGCGGCATGGCCGAGCATGGACTGTATGACGCGGTTATCGCACGATACCGGATCGTCGATTTCTTGCAGGCTGCCTTGGAGCTGTAATAAGTATTGCGTAAGTTGTTCACCCTCTTCATTTTTGTTAAATGCCTGAATGGCGAACAGGTGATGCCGCATTTCATGTTTCATTTGTGCTATCTGCGCATAGTGGGCTTCCAGCATTTTGTAGTTTTCCAACAGGTATTCATGCTTCATTTCCAGCACTTGCATCCCAGACTTGTAGCCGACCAGTTCCCGCACGTCGATAAACAGAAAATAGCACATCATGAACCCCGCGCTGAGAATAATGGCGGGTTTAAATTCGTTGTGTAAGGAATCATTATATCCAAGCTGCATCTTCATAAAGAGGGCGACCACCCAGCAAGTCCAAAAGATCGAGATGATTCGTATATACCAGGCGGCGCTTTTTTGTTCCGCTCCGAAGATGCCGACAATTAGATACAATACGGCGGCGGTGGCCGCCAGAGGCGTATAGAGCTTATCCGGCATATCAAGGGGCAGGCCGGAGACAAAATACATAAACCAAGCCGCCATACTGTAGCCGATCAACAGGAAGATAAGCGGCCGTGTCCACTTGCGGATCGATTGGCGTAAAAAGCAGTGAAAGTGAAAGAGCAGCGCGATCGGGTAGCCGAAAAATGAAATCCAATGAATGTAGAAAAGTAGTTCCGGCGGAAAACTTTGAATGATGATATCGGCCAGAGGAAGTACCCCGCCCAAGGAAAAGAGCGCGGCGAAAAGAGCGAGCCAGAATATCTGCTTGCATTCCAGCTTGTTAATCCAACGCGCCACCCCCAGCATGAAGCACATCAACCCCAAAAAAAGGCAGATAAACCCACCGATCACGTCGAACATGCCCCAACCCATCGCATAAGGCATAATGGGCGGGGCTACCTTTCCGATGTTTTCATTGAGGTAGTAGCTTGTATCGATGGGCACGCCCGCCGCCCATTTCATATAGGGGCGCGCGATGCCCAAGTATATAAGGCCCGCTAAAACAATAAAGGCCGTAAGAAGGTACCAAATTGGGATTGCAAACGCCTTGAGCCTTCGCTTCATTGCTTCACCGCCGCCTGTTAAGCTGGGTTTCATTTGGATTGTAATATAGAACCCTCGGTTTTGCCATGCATATTGCCTGACTGGGCAAAAAAAGCGCACAGCCCACGCGAGGAGCATGAAATCCCGCTTATCTTTGGGGCGGGAAAGTGCTATAATCTCTTTATCGAAACCGAGGTGACGGATGTTGTACAGCATTGCTATTTGCGACGATGAAAAAGTATTTTGCAACGAAAATGAAAAGATTTGCCGCGGAATTTTGGATAAACTAAAGATAGAATATCATATCCGCGCATATGGGAACGCTATGGATATCTGGACTGCTCTTTCACACGGGCAAGAGCGGTATGACCTTATGCTCTTGGATATTATGATGGATGAAATGGACGGAATGGAGCTGGCGAGAAAAATTCGCAAGCTGGGCAGCAATGCCGCGATCATCTTTATCACATCCAACCCGGACTATGCCCTGAAAGGGTATGACGTGCAGGCGCTTCACTATCTTCTCAAACCGCTGGACAACAGCGTGCTGGAGCAGCTCATAGCGGCGGATTACCGCAAAAGGTTTCAAAATAATTATTTGCTGTTTAAGTCGGGAACACAGAACCTGCGCATACCGGTGGAAAGAATTATCAGCTTGGAAACCGTTGGAAGGCGCGTGGAAATTACCATGCAAGAGGGAACGCGGTATTGTTCCGGCAAGCTGTCGGAGGTTTTGGAAAAACTGCCCCAAGAACAATTCATCCGCTGCCATCAGGCTTTTGCGGTGAACATGGGCAGCGTTCGCGAGTTGACGAGGCAGACGGCCATTGCCGTAAACGGAAAGGAAATCCCCGTCAGCCGCACGTACTCAAAGGATGTGCAAAGGGCATTTTTGCGCCAAATGCGCGATTTATAGCCGGCGGAAGCATCAGACCGCCTAAAAAACCTCGGCCGCTCGCGTTTTGCTACCCGCTCGTCGCGCCATCCTCGTCATGCTTCCTCGGCGGGGGGGTCATGGGGGGTACGCGTACCCCCCATGCCGTTTGTCCCCCCATGCCGCTATCTCCCGCTGTAGCGTCGCTTTTATTTACATAGCGCCGGTGGCAAAAAATCTGGCGAATATGGTATAATCTTATCGAGATATCGCACTCCGACGCGAAAGGTGAGGTTGAGTATGGTGACGGGAAACGATTCTATCAACGCATCCCAATCAAAAGCGCCAGAGACGGTGGGGCCGCTCGCACTTCTGGCCATGGCGGGATGCGAGGAACTGGGCGGCATGGTCAACGATTACCTGCTTAAGTGGACGATCGAGCCGGAAACGGAGCTCCTCCCCACATTCCCGGGCCGCAACAAAGATTCTTTCCTTATTGAGGCCGAGTGTCCGCGCTTTACGACGGGCGAGGCCAAGGCGGTCATTCGCGAGTCTGTAAGAGGGTACGATCTGTACATTCTATGCGATGTGACAAATTACCGCAAAACCTACCGTATGTACGGCTTTGAAAACGCGATGTCTCCGGACGATCACTTTCAAGATCTCAAGCGCTTGATCGCCGCCTCGGCCAACAAGGCAAACCGCGTTACGGTGATCATGCCCTATCTGTACGAGGGGCGTCAGCACAGGCGCAACGCCCGCGAATCGCTCGACTGCGCGCTAGCGCTTCACGAGCTTACCAAGATGGGCGTGGAAAACATCATCACCTTTGATGCGCACGATCCGCGCGTGCAAAATTCCATACCTCTCAATAGCTTTGAAAATGTAACCCCTACCTACCAGATGCTCAAGGCACTCTTGCGTGTGGAGCCGGACATCGACATCGACCGGCGGCACATGATGGTTATCTCTCCCGACGAAGGCGCGGCCAACCGCAATATCTACTACGCCTCCATGCTGGGGCTCGATTTGGGCTTGTTCTATAAGCGCAGAGATTATACGCGCATCGTAAACGGCCGCAACCCCATCATCGCCCACGAATACCTTGGCGATTCGGTGGAGGGAAAGGACGTCATCATCGCCGACGACATCTTGGCTACCGGCGAATCCATGCTCGATCTTGCCAGGGAGCTTAAGCGGCGCAAGGCGCGGCGCATCTTTATGGCTACGACGTTTGCGCTGTTTACCGAGGGCACAAAGCTTTTTGACGAGGCTTACCGCAACGGTCTTTTCAACCGCCTTTTGGCGACGAACCTTAATTACCTCAACCCCGCCCTGAAGGACAAGCCCTGGTTTATAGAAGTCAATATGTCTAAATACATCGCGTATATCATCGCAACGCTCAACCATAACTCGTCCATATCCTCGCTGCTCAACCCTGCCGAGCGCATCGAGAAGCTCCTCGCGCGGCACAAGACGGCGCAGGACAACCAGATTAAGCTCGAGGTTTAGGGAGACCATAAACCGTTGACGGGTAAGGGGGCAACGATTCGCTGCCCCCTTACCCGTCATTTGAAAAGCACATACATAGGGCATTCTTAGTTAGGGTCTAGGTATGAAATCCCTGCTGGTATGCGGGGCTCCGCCCCGCATACCAGCGTAGGCCCGCCTCCTTGCGTCGCGCTACACCACCGTCTCCGTCTCGAACGCGTTCCACGGGATGTCGACCGCCGCGCCATGGTTGATGATATCGTCGATGTGCAATAGCAGCGGGAAATCGGACGCGGCTACCTTGCCCCGCCCGATCAGCGCGCGCACCACCCGCGCGGTGCGGGTTGCGATGACGATGGATTCGAGTGTAACTCCGGAAAGCTCGCGCATCGCTTCCTCAAAGGAAAGGCCCTTGCCCAGCAGCGTTCCGATTCTGCGGGTGCGCCCGCCGTAGATTGTCACGTATAGATCCCCCGCGCCCAGGACGATGTTGTCGTCGCCTCCGCCGGTCAGCGCGAGGAGCCTCCGCATTTCGCGCACGCTCTGCCCAAAGAGCGCCGCCTGCGAGTTATAGTGCACCGCGCCGTCGCGCTTTTCCGCAAGGCCTACCGCCAGGGCGACGCCCAGCGCATACGCGTTCTTCATCGCTACGGCGCACTCCACGCCCACGATATCCGTAGAAAGGCTGACGTGGTAGTAATCCGTCTCAAGAAGCGCCTTGAGCATGCACAAAAGGGGCATATCGTCGCCGCAAAAGCATACGTGCGTCTGATCCTTGTCGGCCAGCTCGTAGCTCGTGCACGGCCCGCCGACCGCGCAAAACGCCCTGCCCGGCGCGCAAGCGGCGTACAGATGGGGAAAGGTGAGCATGGAGCCGTCTTCCTTGTCGAGCATGCCCTTGGTGATGGATAAAACCGGCAGCCCGGGGGGGAGGCGCGGGATGATCTCATCCTTAAACCAATGAACGCCAAAGCTGGAGACCCCGCCGATGATCACATCCGCGCCCTCAAGCGCCCCGTCAAGCTCTTCGAGCTGGTAATACAAAACGCCTTGGGGCAGCTGCCGCTTCAGCGTGGTGTGAAAGCCCGTCTTGCGCAGGGTATCGATGATGTCCCGATCCAGCATCGTGCCGACAAGCCGCACCTCGTGCAGGTTGTCCCGGGCGGGAAAGCTCATCGCCGAGCCCATCGCGCCCGAGCCGATTACCGTGATAACCGCCATAAAGCCTCTCCTTTTCGCGCTGCCGAGAATCAGCCTTCGAGCATTTCGCCGATCCTTCGGATCGACTGAAAGCACATGCGCGCGTTGTGATAGGGGCATTTGCCCGCGTTCATCTTGTCAAAGCCGTGGTAGCCGTCCACCACCTCGCGGCCCGCTTCTTTGGAGGGCGCCCGGATGAAAGAGTACCAGTCCCCATACGTTTCGTCAACAAAATACTCGAGGATATAGCGCCAGATCGCCTCGGACGCGGCAAGAAATTTTTCCTCGCCGGAAAGCTGGTACGCGCACAGCATTGCGGCGACTCCCTCGGCGTTTGCCCACCACACGCGGTAGTCGTCCTTTGCGCCGGTTGTAAGGTCGTAGCCATCCGAAAGCCCCCCGAGCGCGTCGATGCCCTTTGTACGGATAGTCTCGGCCGTTTGCAGCGCGTTTTGCCGCGTGGCGCGCAAAAGCTTTGCATCGCCCAGGATTTGTGCGGCGTCCAGGCTCAGATATAAAAGTTCGCAGTCGTGCCCCAAACTCTGGCGCGCGCCTGCGCGCCGGTAGTTTTCATCCACATTGCAGTGAAAGCACAGGCGCTCGGAATCGAACATGGGCCCTGCCAAACATTCGCTAAAGCTCATCAGCGCTTGCCTGACCTCGGAATCGCCGCTTACCCGGTACAATAGCTCGTATGCCTCGAACAAATGCAGCTGCATCGTAAAGATTTCGCGGCCGGGGGCGATTTTGCGCTCGTTGACGGTACAGTCCGACCAATCGCGGTTGGCCACATCGCAATACAACCCCTCGCCGCGCTTCATGTGCCGCTCGATCAGGCGCATGGCCTGCATGGCCGCTGCAAGCTCGTCCTCTCCGCCAAACGCCTGGTAATATGCCGCGAGCCCGTAAATGAAGAACGCGAGGCTGTAGATATCCTTTCTATCGTCGCGGGGCTCGCCCGTGGGCTCCACGAAGTGATAGGCGCCCCCAAACTCCCGGTCGAAAAAATGCTGCATCATATAGCCGCATGCGCGGTGCGCACGCTCGGCGTACAGCTCGCCGCCCAGCATGCGGTAGGCGCCCGAAAACGTCCAAAGCAGCCTGCCGCCCAGCACGAGCGCTTTGGGGAATTCTTTGTCGACTTTGTTATCCCGCGTTACCCGCCCCCAGTAGCCGCCGTGCTCTTGATCCAGCAGCGCGTCGCTCGCCCAAAAGGGCAGAATGCAGTTTTTCAGGTTGCCTTCGATGCTTTCGCGCAACCCTATGAGCCTTTGCCGATCCATGATCTCTCCTCCTGTCCGCTTTCGCAGCCGATACAATAAGGCCGCCCTTTCCGGGCGGCCCGCAATTTTATTCGATTGGAGACGCGTTCGCGCCCCATTCCTTGTTCGGCCGAAGGCCCATCGTAAGCTCCAATACGCCGCCTGCCGCGAGATCCCGATGCCGGAGCCACGGCGTATCAAATGCCACGCCGTTGAGCTTGGCGACCTGAATGTATTTGTGTTTCGCGTGCTGATCTTTCGCTACGATGCGGAACGTATTGCCGCCCTCCATGTGGATGCGTACCTCGTCGAAAATCGGGCTGCCGATGTCGTACACCGGCTTGCCGGGGCACACCGGGTACAGGCCCATCGCCGAAAACACAAACCATGCCGACATCGCTCCGCCGTCCTCGTCGCCGCAGATGCCGGTGGGGGTGTTGGCAAACCACAGCCGCATGATCTCCCGGAGCCTGCGCTGCGTCTTCCAGGGCTGCCCCGCGTAGTTGTAAAGGTAGGGGATATGAAAGCTCGGCTCGTTGCCCATGCAGAACTGGCCGATCAACCCCGTCGAATCCGGGAACTGGCCCAGGAACATAAACTTGCTCACCTCGTATTGCTCACGGAACAGCTCATCCAGCCGCTGGGCAAACGTTTCCTTGCCGCCCATCAGTTCCATTAGCCCGTCGATGCGGTGCTGCACGTGCCATGTGAACGTCCAGCTGTTGCATTCGGCGAAGTACGCGCGGCCGCCCATGCCGCCGGACAGCTTCGGGTTAAAGCCGGGTACCCACGAGCCGTCGTTAAGCCTGGGCGACATAAAGCCCGTTTGGGGGTTGTATACCTTGCGGTAGTTTTCCGAGCGCTTCATCAGGCGCTGATAATCGGCAATTTTTCCAAGTTCTTTGGCGATTTGCGCGAGGCACCAATCGTCGTAACAGGTTTCCAGCGTCACGGCAACGCATTGCCTGCGCTCAAACGCGTGCGAGGGGAGCGTCTCCTTTTCGCCCTCCGCCAGCGCGGGAAAGAAGCCCTTTTCAAAGTAGCACTCGTCGTATTCCGAAACCTCGCCGCCCGTCCAAGGCATTTTTGTGGCCTTGTCGGCGTTTTTGAGCATCGCTTCATACGCGAGGTGGATGTCGAAGCCTCGATACCCCTTGCGCCAGGTATCGACGATCATGGCGGTGGCGTGCTTGCCCAGCATCACGTTGCGGTTGCCTACCAGGTGGGGAAACGAAGGCAGCCATCCGCATTGCTGATACTGGGTGAGATAGGAATTGACGATGTCCATCTGCCGCTGCTCCTCAAGCAGCAACCTAAGCGGGTGCGCGCAGCGGTACGTATCCCAGATGCCGTCGTTTACATAGAAATCGTGCCCCTGCGCATCGTGCACCTTTCCATCGTAACCGCTGAAGTAGCGGCCGTACTCGGTGATGTTCTGCATGCGGTTCATCACCCGGTACAGCGACGTGTAGAAGATCACCCGCTCATCCTCGCTGCCGCCGAATACCTCGATCTGCCCGAGCGCCTTGTTCCACGCATCGCGGGATGCCTTGACAGCCTCGTCAAACGGCGCAAATTCCGCCTCCAAGTTCGCGCGGGCCTGCTTTTCATCGATGTAGGACATGCCCGCGCCCAAACATACCACCAGCGGTTCGCTTTTGGGCGCGAACGTAAAGGTGACGCTGCCGCCGTCCTTATCGACCTTATCCGCGGCGACGGATAATTTGGCGTAAAAATAGCATTCGACCCCGGCCTGCTTTTCGCGCCCTGAAACCGTGCCCTTGCCCGCGACGATGGAGCCGCCATCTTTTACGTAAAAGCGGATGCTGCCATACATATTCGGGGGAAACGTAAGGCGGTAGAGCTGGCAGTGCTCGGTTGTGGTGTATTCCACGCGAATATCGGTATCCTCCAGCAACATGTCGCCCAGGTAGCACATAACCGTTTCGCGGTCGTGATCGTACAGGGCATAGGGCCTGGGCGGATCGTCCTCGTTTTTTCGCGCGTCGGGCAGAAACCCCGACGCGTTCACCGGAAACCCGTGGATGATTTCCGCCAGGTAGTTGTCGTTGACATTCGGAGTGTACAGCGGGGTGACCACCGCCATGCCGTGCGGCCGCATCACCGCCGCGTGCGTTGCCTTGAGTAGATGGCTGACCCGGCCGATGTGCGGGTTGACCAGATCGGCATAAGAAACCGTACCGCTTGCCTGCATCGCTTTTCCTCCTAAGCCCGTAGGGCGTCGAACGGGAAATGGTGTGTGATTTAGTATATCACACGCTCGGCCAAATGACGATACAAAGCCGAGTTTTAAGATTTCTCCCGCATGTTGCGCAATGACCTATTTTGGAGTATGATAAAAGGGGAGAGTTCGAAAAGCAGGTGAATGCATGGCCATGCACTGTTGGATTCAACGCCGACGTTGGGGCTTTGCCTGCCTCGCCGCGCTGCTATGCGTTGCGGCCGCCTTATACCACTTTGACATCATCGACGACATCGACCGGGATTGCGTGTTTGCATCCTTACCTTCCGGTGTCGATCAGGATACCTTTTCCGGGAACGCGGGTCTGTCCTTTGACCGGGACATCCCTGCCGCCGCATCCGGTTCTATGCGCCTGTGGCACGCGCTGTCGTTCGCCTGCCTTTATCACATGGCGTCGGCCGGTCTGTTTGAATGGTTTGCTATGAAGACGTCGCGCATGCGGCGTCTTTTTGTGTCTTTGCCGTATCGGGGCGCCCCCGTGATCGCCCTGTCGCTCGGCGGGCACGCTCCGCCTGCCGACGGGAAACAGCGACGCCCCGATAGCAGCTTGAGGAGGATTGCACATGCCGAACTCGATTTTTCCATTCGTTTTTGCCGCCTTGGCGGTTTCTTTGGCGTCTTTCCTATTTGCGGCCTGGCTATACCGCTGGGTAAAGCAACGCCCCTCCGACAATGAGCGCATCGCCCAGGTGGGCGCTCTGATCAAAGCCGGTGCGAACACGTTTCTACGCAAGGAATATATCGTCCTTGCAAAATTTGCGGGTATTGTCGCCGTATTGATTATCTTGTTTTTGCCAAAACCCATCTGGACGGGCTCTCCCGTTCAGAACATCGTGATGGGTTTGGCGTACCTCGCCGGCACGGTTTTTTCGGCGGTGGCGGGTGTCATCGGCATCCGCATCGCCACCATCGCCAATGTAAAGACCGCGGAGGCCGCCCGACACGGTATCAAGCCGTCTTTCATGGCAGGTTTTCGCGGCGGCGCGGTAATGGGCATGGCCGTAGTGGGTTCGACGCTTCTGGGCGTTTCGCTTTTGATCGCGCTCAACGTCGATACATCGGCGCTGCTGGGCTTTAGCTTCGGCGCGAGCTCCTTAGCGCTGTTTGCCAAGGCGGGCGGCGGAATCTTTACGAAAACCGCCGATATTAGCGCCGATCTGGTAGGCAAGGTGGAGCTGGGAATTCCGGAAGACGATCCTCGCAATCCGGCGGTCATCGCCGACAACGTGGGCGATAATGTTGGAGACGTCGCGGGCATGGGCGCGGATCTGTTCGATTCCAACGTGGCCTCCATGTCCGCGGCGCTCGTACTCGCCAGCGTGCTGGATCGCCAGGCGGGCGGAGCCGCCAACGCAGCCATGGTGTTGTGCTACGCTGCGGCGGGGCTGCTCTCCTCGATCATCGGCGTGGCGATGGCCCGCATGGGCAAGAGCGGGCCTACGAATGCGCTTAACAAGAGCACCTATATCACCACCGGAATCTTCATGGCCCTTACCGCGCTGGCGACGCTGCTGTTTCAATTCTCATGGCGTATCTGGGGCGCGAGCGTCGTGGGGCTGTTGGTCGGCGTCGTCATCGGCATTGTGGGCGATTATTTCACCAACGATACGAAAAAGCCGGTACAAAACGCGGCCAAGGCTTCGGAATCCGGCCCGGCGTTTACGATACTTTCAGGCGTTGCCTACGGCTTTCTCAGCGCACTGCCTTCTTTGATAGGCATCGCGGTCGCCTCTCTGGCGGCATATAAGCTGTGCGAACCCATCGGGGAGGGCTACGCGATGTTCGGCGTAGCCATGGCCGCGGTGGGCATGCTTTCCATCGTGGGCATGATCATCTCCAACGACGCGTATGGGCCGATTGTAGACAACGCCCGGGGCCTTGCGGAAATGGGCGGGTTGGGCGAGGAAGTGCTCGCCATCACCGATGAACTGGATAGCGCGGGCAACACGGTGAAAGCCGTTACCAAGGGCTTTGCGGTGGCGGCGGCGGGGCTCACCGTCATTGCGCTGCTGGGCGCGTTCATCAGCGAGGTGAATGTCGCGGCGGCGGAAATAGGCGTCGCGGGCATCACGGGTTTTGACATCATGAACCCCACCGTATTCTTCGGCATGTTGGTAGGCGCGGCGGTGCCCGCCGTGTTCTCCGCCATGCTAATCCTGGGCGTGGACCGCAATGCCCAGCGCATGGTGGCGGAAATACACCGGCAGTTCCGCGAGATTGCGGGCCTGAAGGAGGGCAAGCCGGGCGTCGTGCCCGAGTACGGAAGGTGCATTGAAATCGCCACCAGCGGCGCGCTGCGCGAGTTGATCCCCGCTGGGCTCGTCACCATCGTCATTACGTTGGCGGTAGGCTTTATCGGCGGCGTGGAGGCGACGGGCGGCTACCTGTGCGGCAATATCGTCAGCGGACTTTTGCTCGCCTTATTTATGAGCAACGCAGGCGGCCTGTGGGATAATGCGAAAAAGTACATCGAATCGGGGCACCACGGCGGCAAGGGATCGGATGCCCACAAGGCAGCCGTGGTCGGAGATACGGTCGGCGATCCATTTAAAGATACCGCCGGCCCCTCCATCAACACGCAGATTACCGTGGTATCGCTCATTTCCTCGTTGGCGGCTTCGTTGTTCCTTACGCTTTCGATCTTCCGCTAACTCGTCGGGGCGCACTGCGCTCTGAACCGCCACCAAGCTGCGGCATGGTGGCGGTTCTGGCGCTCCGTGGCCCCTCCTCTTCTCAAAAGACGCTGAGGCGTCTTTTGAGAGTAAGAAGAACGGAGAACGCGCGTGCCGGGTTCTTGCTTCGTCGCGTCCAATCCGAATTTTTGAATAAGAAAGACGAGGAACGCGTTCTTCGTTCCTCGTTTCTAGCCTCTCCGTTCCCAATCCTCAAAAGCGCCGCAGCGGTTTTGAGGAAGACGAGGGATGAGGTGCGCACGATTCGCCGGCTCTTTCCCCGTTGCACTCAATCCAAATTTTGAATAAGAAAGACGAGGAACGCGTTCTTCATTCCTCGTTTCTTGCTTCGCCGTTCCCAATCCTCAAAAGCGCCGCAGCGGTTTTGAGGAAGACGAGGCTCCACGCAGAGAACTCCCAACGCCGCAGCGCTGGGAGTTTGGAGCGCAGTGCGAGCCTCGTCAGGAGAGCCTGTCGTCGTCCTTAGGCTTTCTGCCCACGGCCCCGCCGGTCATCTCGCTGGCGGTGCGCTTGAGCCTTCCGCCAAGGCCCTTGCGCCCCCCGATGATGATGCCCGCGACGACCAGCCCCACCACAAACAGCGCGATCACCCACACCATGCCGCCGCCCGAGCCTTTGGCATTATCGACGGCCGGCTTTTGCGCGCCTTGTTGTGCGGCGCTCGCGCCCTGCGTGGCCTTAGGCGACGCGGCCGCCCCGCCCTGCGCGTTGTTGGTGGCGCTACCTTGCTTCGTATCGTCTTTGCCGGACTGTTCCTTCTCGTTGCCCGGCGCCTCGCCGAATACGGCCGCCTGAATTACATCCGCCATAAGGTTGGTGGCGGAGAGCGCCTTATCCTTATCCAGCTTATAGGTGCCGAACTCTATGAGGATGGAGTGCGGCATCAGCTCTTGGTTGTAATTGCCCTTGCCGATGAAGATATCCTTGATGAGCCCCGGGTGGATCTCATCCGCCGATGCCTTCAACTGCTTGGCAAATTCGCGGTTTGCGCCGCTGTTGGGGTTGGCGCGGCCGACCAGCAGGCGCACCTTAGAAGTCTTTTCGCCCTTGACGTTTCCCTCGTATTCGTCGGCGGGCACGCCGTCGCGATGAATATCGATCAGCGCGGCCGGCATTTTCTTCGCAAGATCCGCGGCCGTGGATTGTGAGCGGCGATATGCGCCCGCGTCGTGCGGGTGGTGCATCGTCTCATCCACGATGGTTTCGATGCCGCGGTCGTTCAGCGCCTTGGCAAAGGAGTTCGCCACATCGTAAATGCCGCCCCGCCCTTCCGAGGAAGAGATGCCGTCGGTGGGAACATAGCTCTCGTCCGAATGCGTGCAATAGATGCACACGAGTTTTTTCTTAGAGCCCGCGGACAGCTGGGTTAGGTTCTCATCCCAGGAAGCGTAGGCCGAATAGCTGACCGCCGGCTCTTCGCCAATATAGCGCGCATAGGCGGAAAGGGTGGCCTCATCTGTCGATTCTATGCGGTAGAGCTGGTTGTCTCCGCTGATGTATTCGTCTTGGGCGAACACATCTCCCCCGATGCGACACAGCATCGCACCGTTTTCATCGTAAATGGTGTAGTAAGGCTCTTCCTGCGGCTGCGCCGCGTATGCGGCTACCGGCATGGCCATCACGAGCGAAAGCGCCAGGATGGCAATGGTTTTTACCTTCATGAAGGATCCTCCTCTCTGTGAATGTCGCCGTCTTTCTCAAAGCCCCGGTCGCGTTTGGGAGCGCCTTGAAGCCTTTCGCGCAGCTCGCCGAACAGCTCGGCAAACGCTACGGCCAGCACGCCGGAGATCACCACGGCGTCGAACATGCCGCCGCCGCCCAGCTTAAGGGAGAAGGCGACGCCGGTTGCTGCGTTGACGACCGCCTGCGCAACATCCGCGAGCAGGATGCCCATCACGCCCGCGATGAACGCCGCCCGGCGCGAGCGGCCCATCGCATAGGCGATGATGCCCGCGGCGATGCCGTAGAGGTAGTTAGGGTCGATGATAAAATTCTCGGGCTCGTCGGGCAAGAATTTGCCCATCGCAAACACCACGCCGCCCGCCAGGATGGAAGCAATCACCGCCCGCGCGCGCTCCTTGCCGGTCCCTGCCTTGATAAACAGGTACACGCACAGTGCCAGCGGAATGAGTGCTCCTCCAATGTTGAAGGAGATGTTTTGCGTAAGCCGGATGTCCGGAATCCATCCTCCGATAAAAATCGCCGCGACGACGAGCAAGGCTTGCCTATCGGTCAGGCGCATCCTATCCAGTACTCGTTGCAATACGCCAAACAGCGCGAGTACTGCGACAACAACCAGGAGTATCATGCCAATGGACACTTTGCTTCACCTCGTTTTTTTCTGTAAGTAGCATGCCACGGAAGTAAAATGCGCACACGAGGCGATGTATGGCAGCGCGGGCTGTTTCATCCAATTGCCGAAACGATGCGCTTTTTTATGCGGCAAAGGGGGGCTGTTTTTGCGTAGGCTTGCCTTACGATCTTTTTATCCGGCAGGTTTTGTGCTTTTAAGGAGCGCAAAAAGGAACAGACGCTCCCCGGAAATAGCGCGGAGTGTTTCTTGACAGCGCGACGCCTTCACCATACAATGATCAAGACAATCTCATAGGCGCGACGGTGCGAACGCTTAAAAGGGAATCGGGTGAAAATCCCGGGCGATCCCAGTCACTGTAAGGTTGACGATGCAGTAGGGCCACTGCCGTTTGGCGGGAAGGTGCTGCGGAGGATGATGCCGAGCCAGGAGACCTGCCGCCGCGAAACGTAGACTTCTGGGGATGAGTCGGGAACGGGCCCTTTATGTGCCGCGCAAGCAGCCGAGCCGATTCCGCCGTCCGCAAGGGCGGCTTTTGCTTTGGAAAACACAAGTGCCATGGCAAAGCGCGATGGCGGAAGGTGTTAAGGCGACCGGCTTTGCGGATTTTAAAGCTCCCTCTCCCAGGGTTTGCGCTGCCGGCGATGAGAGATCGAAGGGGGAGGTAGTATGTTTCAAAAAAATTCCAACGAACTGGCCTATCCGTTTTTGTACGATGCGCCCGAGAGCCTTATGTGCGACCACGAAATCCTATCCGACGAGCTGTGCTCGCTGTGCGGCCTGATTCTCTCGCTCCTGCCCGCCGATACGACGCTCAAAGGTGAGCTCGAACATAGGATGCGCAAAATTTACGATTTGAATGGCTCGCTGCGCGGGCATTGCGCAATCGATGAAGACGATCTTGCCGAGCTTTCAAAAAAATGCGACGAGTATTCCGTGTATTCGGTGAACGCGGGTTCGGTGTTCGTGTTGCCGGCGGGGTGCCCGGCCGCCTGCGCCGCGCATGTGGCGCGGGTGCGCGCCAAGGCTCTGGTAAGGCTTTTATATCGCGAACACGAGCGCGGCGGGGCGGTGGATGATAAGCTGATTCGCTATGCGAACCTTCTGTCGAACTATTTTTTCTTATTGGCGCTCAAGATCAACGCGCTGTGCGGCGTGAAGGAAATTCCGTTCGTTTCCAATTCTTACGGCGCTTCTTAGAGTGGAAATTTAAGGGAGGATACTTTTATGAAACGCTATAGGCTGATACCTGTTTTGCTCGCGCTGCTCTTGCTTCTGTGCTCCTGCTCGCCCGCGGCCTCGAGCGCCGCAAAGATCGAACTGACCGACGGCTCCGGGCAGGTGCTTGCGCTTGACAAGCCCGCTCAAAAAATCATCGCCATGATGCCCTCGGATGTCGAGATCCTCTACGCGCTCGGCGCTCAGGATCAAATCGTCGCCGTGGGCCAATACTGCGATTTCCCCGCCGAGGCGGCGGACAAGCCGTCCGTGGGCACGGGGGAGAACACCTCCGTCGAGCAGCTGATCGCGCTGAAGCCTGATCTTGTGATTATCGGCGTTATGGCGCAGACGGC
>JAVBNW010000001.1:0-4032 GCA_031551255.1 Eubacteriales bacterium
ATCCTGCCCCGTCGTTCCTAATCCATAAAAGCGCCACAGCGGTTTTATGGAAGAGGAGGAGCGGCGGAGTGAACGAGCTTGCACACCGCAGTGTGGAAGCGAGCGATACGCAGCCCGCGCATCCCCCGCGTATCCTGCCCCGTCGTTCCTAATCCATAAAAGCGCCACAGCGGTTTTATGGAAGAGGAGGAGCGGCGGAGTGAACGAGCTTGCACACCGCAGTGTGGAAGCGAGCGATACGCAGCCCGCGACGACGAGCGACGACGAGACACCGTTTTCATTGACGAATGGCGGGACGGCTTGTATAATGCCTTTATGTGCGTTTGGCACGCTTGAAAGGGGAACGGACAAAGGATGAAAGTAAAGAACGCAGTCGCCCTGCTTGTCGTCGTTTTGCTCATCGCCGGATGGGCGTATCTGGCTCTGAACGGCGCGCAGGTGGGGAGTTACGATATACTGCCGTACTCCGAAGGCATTGCGCTTGGGCTTGATCTTCAGGGAGGCGTATATGTCGTTTACCAAGCCTCCGTGCCGCAAAACGATACCAGCGGCGCGGATCTTGGCAGTCTCATCAATGGAACGATCGTAGTTCTGCAAGAACGTCTCAGCGGAAAGGGTTATAATGAAGCGACCGTTTCCAAGCAGGGAAGCGATCGAATCCGCGTCGAGATTCCCGATGTGAAGGACCCCAAAGAGGTTTTGGATATCATCGGAACGCCGGGCCGGCTGGAGTTTAAAGACCCGGACGGCAACTTGGTGATGGAAGGCAAGCATATTCGCAATGCGCAAAAACAGCAGATGAGCAACGGCTCGTTTGTCGTGGCCTTTGAACTTAACACCGAGGGCACCGGGCTGTTTGCCGAGGCGACCACGCGCCTTAAGGGGCAAAGCATCAGCATCGAGCTCGACGGCAACGTGATTTCGAGCCCCAACGTCGAAGAGGCGATCACGCAGGGCAGCGGCGTCATCCAAAGCCCTACCATGACGGAAGAATACGCGGACAATTTGGCGATGCTCATCATGTCCGGCGCGCTGCCGCTGGATCTTTCGCAGCTTGAAGTGCGCACCATTTCCGCGACGCTGGGCGTGGATGCGCTGAGCACATCGCTGCTGGCGGGGCTCATCGGCGTAATCGCGGTGATGGCGTTCATGATCGTCATCTACCGTTTGCCCGGCGTCGTCGCCGCGCTGGCGCTGTCCATCTATTTGCTTATCGACCTTTTCCTGATCGCCGTCATACCCGGCGTGCAGCTTACGCTGCCCGGCATCGCGGGCATCATCCTGTCTATCGGCATGGCGGTGGACGCCAACGTCATCATCTTTGAGCGCATCAAAGAAGAATTGCGCGCCGGCAAGACGGTGCGCGCGTCGGTGGAGTCGGGCTTTAAGCGCGCGTTCAGCGCGATCTTGGATTCCAACGTCACCACGCTCATTTCGGCCATCGTGCTGGGCGTATTCGGCACCGGCAGCATCCGAGGCTTTGCCATTACGCTGGCAATCGGCGTCATCACGTCGATGTTTACGGCCATTACCATAACGCGCTTCCTGCTGCGCCGCATGATCGGCCTGCAGATCGTCAACAAGTGGCTCTATGGCGTGTCGAACACGCCCGCCGAAGCGCGCGCATCGCGCCTTAGCCGCTTTAGCGTAATGAAGCTGTTTCGGCCCATGTGCATCGTGTTCGCGCTGGTTTTTGTGGCGGGCATCGGCTGCGGCATCGCCTTTGGCGGGCTGAACATGGGCATCGACTTCTCCGGCGGCACGATGATCACCTATAACATGGGCGGAGATTTTTCCGTGGACGACGTTTCCGACGCCTTTGCCAAACAGGGTGTGGGCGACGTAGTTGTGGCCAAAACCGGCGAAAACGGCCTGGAGAATACGGCTGTCGTGCGCATGCGCGATCTTGAGGACCCTACGAGGGAAGACCAGCTTCGCGCCGATGTA
Organism: Eubacteriales bacterium; assembly: GCA_031551255.1. Taxonomy (GTDB): domain Bacteria; phylum Bacillota; class Clostridia; order Christensenellales; family UBA1750; genus JAVBNW01. Next base: position 1,948 of record JAVBNW010000001.1, read on the forward strand.
GAAACCGCGCTTAGGGAAACCTATCCCAACGCGATTACCGAATCGGCCGAGCGCGTCGGCGCGGTTGCCGGTCGCGATTTGGTGTTCAACGCGCTTTGGTCGCTGCTGATCTCCCTTGTGCTCATGCTCGTATACATATGGTTCCGTTTCGAAATCAAATCCGGCGTGGCGGCCGTCGCCGCTCTGGCCGTGTCTACGTTTACGATGGTCGCCTGCATGAGCATCTTGCACGTGCAGATCAACTCGCCCTTTATCGCTGCGATACTTACCATCGTGGGCTATTCCATCAATAACACCATCGTCATCTTCGACCGCATTAGAGAGAACAACCGCAAGATTTCCGGCCGCGAAATGTCCAGAAGCGGGGTGACCGATCTTTCCGTTCAAGAGTCGATGATGCGAACCGCCAACACCACGGTCACTACACTGATCACTCTGGTGCTTTTATACGTGCTGGGCGTGGCGTCCATCAAAGAGTTTGCGCTGCCGCTCATCATCGGCCTTGTGGCCGGCGTGCTGGCTTCCATCTTCATCGCGCCGCCGATATGGGGCATTTGGATGGACGGAGGGTTTGGCAAGGCGAAATCCACCGCTAAAAGCGGGAAAAAGAAGCTTAAGAAGGCGTAAATGTCACGGGCCCTTTTTCGCGTGCGAAAAGGGCTTTTTTTATTCCCGGCGCGGCGAAATCGCCCGAAAATCCTCAAAATATAGCGAAGAGGGCAAGCGGAATCGATGCGAGGCGTCTACATTGCCCAAAAGAAAACGAGGTGGAGTTGTGCGTTATCTGAAGAGGGGGAGGGAGGACTCTTTGGCTGCGGAGGCGATGAAGGACGCTGGGGTTCCGGCGCTGCTCGCCCGCATCCTGTCTATGCGCGGCGTAAAAGATGAGCATGCCGCCAAGGAATTTCTCTCGCCCAACCTCACTCAGATGCACGATCCGTTTTTAATGGCCGGCATGCGCGATGCCGTAGATGCGATCCGCGCTGCGGTTGCCGCGCACAAGCGCATCGTGGTGTTTGGAGATTACGATGTGGACGGCGTAACCGCCACCGCGGCCCTGCTTTCCCACCTGCGCTCCATGGGGGCGGATGCCGGTTATTATCTGCCCAGCCGCCATGGCGAGGGCTATGGGCTGAGCGAGGCGGCGGTAAAATCCCTTGCGCAGACCTACGATATAATGGTGACGGTGGATTGCGGCATTACCGCGATCGCCGAAGTCGCCACCGCGAAGGCGACGGGCCTTTCGGTGATCGTTACCGATCATCATGAGCCGCTGGAAACCCTGCCCGGCTGCATATGCGTAAACCCGAAACTGGGCTACCCGGACCGCGATTTATGCGGCGCAGGGGTCGCGGGCAAGCTGGTGGAGGCTCTTGGCGGGCAGGATGCGCTGCTTAAGATACTCGACCTCGTCGCCCTGGGCACCATTGCCGATATCGTGCCGCTCTTGGGCGAGAACCGCGTGCTTGCATGCGAGGGACTGAGGCTTATCAACGAAGGCGCGCGGCCGGGCATTGCGGCGCTTATCGAGGTGAGCGGGCTGCTGGGCAAAGTGCTTACAGCGGGGAGTGTGAGCTTTTCCATCGCCCCGCGCATCAACGCGGGCGGGCGCATCGGCCATTCCGGGCGAAGTGTGGATATGATGCTCACGAGCGACCGCGCATTGGCGCTGGAAACCGCCCGCGAGCTTGACGACCTGAACCGGGAGCGCCAGCGCCAGGAGCAGGAGATCATGAAAGAAGCTATGGTTCAGGCGGAAGGGCAAGATCTCGCCGATGCCCGCGTGCTCGTGCTTACGGGAGAGGGATGGAACCCCGGTGTAATCGGCATCGTGGCCTCGCGCATCGTAGAGCGCTTCAGCCGGCCGACCATCCTGCTGGCCAAAGACGGCGACATGTGCGTCGGATCGGGGCGTTCGGTACCCGGCGTGCACCTGTTCGATGCGCTCAATTCCATGGGCGATATGTTCGTGCGCTACGGCGGACACGAAATGGCCGCCGGGCTGACGGTCACATCGGAGAGAACGGGTGAGTTTGCCCGCAGGATGCAGGCCTATATGGAGGAACTGCCCCCGGATAGGTTCTT
>JAVBNW010000029.1:0-12453 GCA_031551255.1 Eubacteriales bacterium
AGCGGGAGCGTAGCGCCGGGGAAAGCTCGTGCGGCGCGCGGGTCGTTGCGCCTACGAGGATAAAATCCGCCGGAGCGCCATCGGTAAAGAGCTTGCGGATGTAAGCGGGCACGGAGGAATCTTCCGGGTCGAAATAAGAAGAATCGAACCTGACGCGCTTATCCTCGAGCACTTTAAGCAGTTTCGCCTGCAGCGACGGGTCCATCTCGCCGATTTCGTCGATAAACAGCACCCCGCCGTGCGCCTCGCTCACGAGCCCCAGCTTGGGCTCCGGCACGCCGGAACCGGCGAGCTCTTTGCGCGCGCCCTGGTAAATCGGGTCGTGTACGGAGCCCAGAAGCGGGTTCACCGCCTCGTGCGGATCGTAGCGAAGCGTCGTCCCATCGGCCTCCACAAACGGCGCACCGGGCTTAAAAGGGGTAAATTCCGCTTGGCGGGCAGCTTCGAGCGCAAGGCGCGCGGCGGATGTTTTCCCAACGCCCGGCGGCCCGTACAGCAGCACATGCTGCGGCAACGGGGAGCGCAGGCACGCGGTCAGCGCGCGCAACGCATCCTTTTGCCCGACGATATCCTGCATGCGGGCGGGGCGGGCGATGTTCAGCGCCTGCTCGCTCAATTCCACCGCATCCATCGAAACGAGTTTGGCATACCTTTGCAACGTAAGGGCGTTGTCCGGTCCCGACCGGGCGCGCAGGATATCCAGCCGAAGCTCGTCGTAAAACTCCTTCTCCTGGCTCTTTAGCCGTGCGTCCACCATGTGATCGAGCCGGCGCGATGCCTCTGCCTTCGCCGCGAGATAGGCAAATTCCGTTTCGAGTTCCGTTAAGGCCTGCTCATCCTTGACGCCCTTGAGCCTGTCAAGCGCATTGCGCAACTGCTCGCCGCCCTTTTCCGGCAGATAGCCGGCCTGCGCGGCCAGCGCTTGCGCGCGGTCGTCGAGGGCCTCTTTCCTGGCATCGGCGGGCGCGCGTAAAACGCTGACCCGCCCACCCTTGCGGTCGGTCGTGTTGTTCATGAATTCTTCCTCCATGCAATGTGCAAAATGTGGGCGTTTCCACCCGTGCGAATGTATTGATACGGAGGGGGTCTCCACAATAAGAATAATCTAGTTGGCGAACACGTCGAGCATAAGCTCGGCTGAGATCTCCGGGTACAGCTTTGCCTCGGCCTTGGCCGGCCCCACCTGGCGTATCGGCTCGGGAAGCGAAATTTTGCGCTTATCGATCTCCATGCCGAACTGAGCCTTGAGCGCATCGGCGATTTCCTGCGTGGTGACCGAACCGAACAGGCGCCCCTTTTCGCCCGCCTTCACGCCGACCCGAATCGTCATCTCCTTCAGCTTGGCCGCAAGCGCCAACGCTTCCTCGCGCTCGACATTCTTGCGGTGCTTCTGCGCCGCCTCGGCCGTGCGGATGGAATTGAGATTCTTTTCCGAAGCCTCCCTGGCCAGCTTGCGCGGAAAAAGATAGTTGCGCGCGTAGCCGTCGGAAACCTCGATCACCTGATCCTTCTTGCCCGTTCCTTTGATATCCTGCGTCAGGATAACCTTCATGCAAACCCCTCCTTGCGATAACGTCCTTATATATCATAGCAGATAAAGAACCGGATCATGGCAATACGCGTTGCCATATCCATGGCGCGCGCGAAACAGAAAAGCTCTCATCCCGCCTTGTCGGCGCTCAGCCGTCTTCCCCGCCCTCCAAGCGCGGCGGTTCGTCCGGCGGCCCAAACGGCCCGTAAAGATCGCCCGGCATCCGCGCAAGACGGCCCTTATAGGCATCCCCCAGCACGCCCACGAGCACAAACGGAATCGCGCCCAAAAAACCAAAGAGTTGCATCACGGCTATCGCGAGTGTGCACAGCGCAAGCACCAGATTGCGCACGCCCCGCGAAAGCGCCGCCCGGCGCAACAGCAACGAGACGAGGCTTAAGCAAGCCGCCCCATAGACCACCTCGATCGCACTCCATGCCGATTGGGACACTTCGAACATGCCCGGAACTCCAAACCATGAGAAGAGATAGGCGGCGACATAAGTTCCCATCAGCGCAAGAGCCACCTTGCGGGGAATCCGCCAAGTGTGCAAAAGACTCAGCGTGCTTACGCTTTCGGCCAAGGCCCTTTTGCGCATCCAAACGATGGGAAGCGTGGAGCCAAGTAAGGCCGACAGGCACGCGACTAGGGCCATCTGAGGCAACAATAGACCCTTGAGCGCTTCGGATGCCACGTCAAACAGCGCGACGATCTGCTTTTCCCACTCCGCCGCAACCTCTTGAGGGAAATCCCACTGGGGCGCTAAACCGAGCATGGCGTCGCGCATAGTTTCAGTAAGATCGCTCCCCAAATCGGAACCCGTCGCCAGCGCATATACGGCCCAGAAGGCGACCATGCCGATCATCATCGCGGCTGCACTATAGTATGTCGCATGATGCACCTGCGCCTTGCGTGAAAGAAGCAGGGCAATCATAGCCGATGTGCCGGGCACGGTAAGCAGTACAAGCGTCGCTCCCGCCCAGCCCGCGCGCACCCCCGCCACCAGGGCCAGTAAGGCCGTCGCCAACCCTCCGCAGAACCCGCCGGCGCACAGCGTAAGCGCAACAATGAAGGGCACAACCAGCGCGCCGAGCGCGGTGCCATACAGCGGAAATAAAAAACTTGAAGCCGCCCCAAAGGCAATGGCGGCGGCGGAGCCCAGCACGATAGTTTTTTTCGTACGCTGCAAGGCCTTACCTCCACGCGGCGGCCACAAGCGCCCGCCCGCAAACCCCTTCATTCGTCGCCTTTATTGTAAGGCATGCCCGCTGCCAAGTCAACGAATCAGAAAGTGCCAAACTTTCGTCCTATATTTGTCATATTTCCTTAATAATTGATTCTGTTTCGTAAGAATAGTAAATCGTCGCCCAATATCGGTCACAAGGAGTACAAAGCGCTTCGATGCGCAGTCACAAGCACATAGATCCCATGGCATTTTTCGCGCATAATGTCAAAATGCAGCGGATTTGCAACAATTGCTCAATACTTATTATGCCGGCGAAATCGCGTGGTAATTTATCCAAAACTCGTCGTCGCGGGCTTCATATCCCTCGCCTTAGTGTTTTGCGGAAAGAGGAGGTTTTATGGATTAAGAACGACGAAGAAGGCGCGGAGCCCTACGTTCTTCTCAATCCTAAAGAAACCTCAGTTTCTTTGGGAAGAGGAGGGGCCGCGAAGCGTAAAAATCCCACCATACTGCGGTATGGTGGGATTTCGAAGCGCAGTGCGCCCCGACGACTATTGTGCCAGACGCTTGTAGTTGGCCAGACGCTCCTGCGCGTCCTTCTCGGCCTGGACAAACAGCACCTCGGCAGCCTCCGGGAACTGCTTGGTGAGCGAAGTGTAGCGCGTTTCGCTCATGATGAAATCGCGATAGCTGGAGACGGGATCCTTGCTGTCGAGCGTGAAGGGATTCTTGCCCTCGTCGGCCAGCGCAGGGTTAAAGCGATACAGCGGCCAGTAGCCCGACTCGACGGCCTTCTTTTCCTCGGCCTGGGTAAGGCCCATGTTGATGCCGTGGTTGATGCAGGGCGCATACGCGATGATGATGGATGGCCCGTTGTACGCCTCGGCCTCGGTAACGGCCTTCATCAGCTGATTCTGATTCGCGCCCATGGCCACGGAAGCGACGTACACGTAGCCGTAGCTCATGGCCATCATGCCCAAATCCTTCTTCTTGGTGCGCTTGCCGGCCGCTGCAAACTTAGCAACCGAGCCGGACGGCGTCGCCTTGGATGCCTGGCCGCCGGTGTTGGAGTACACCTCGGTATCCAGCACCAGGATGTTTACATCTTCGTTCTGGGCGAGCACATGGTCGAGCCCGCCGTAGCCGATGTCGTACGCCCAGCCGTCGCCGCCGAAGATCCAGATGGACTTCTTGGTGAGCACATCCTTCGCCGCCAGGATTTCGCGGGCCAGGCTACACGCATCGCACAGGCAGCGGGTGTTCTTGGCATCCCAGTACTTGGCGTATTCGCCGGTGAAGTTCGCGCCGTCCTCAGCGCTAAAGGCTACGCCATCCTCAAGAGCGGCGATGAGGGCAACCGATGCCGCCTTGGAAGCATCGCCATCCTGCGCAACTTCGAGCCACTTCTTGCCCGCTTCTTTGATATTGCCCTCAGCCCAATCGAGCGCGATGAGCTGCTCGATCTGCCCGGCAACCCTGGCGCGGCGCTGGTTCATCGCGAGGTTCATGCCAAAGCCGAACTCTGCGTTGTCCTCAAACAGGGAGTTGGCCCATGCGGGGCCATGGCCTTTATCGTCTACGGTATAGGGGCAGGTGGGCGCGGAGCCGCCGTAAATGGACGAGCAGCCGGTCGCGTTGGCGATGAGCATGCGGTCGCCGAACAGCTGGGTGATCAGCTTCACATACGGGGTTTCGCCACAGCCGGGGCACGCGCCGGAGAACTCGAACAGGGGCTTTAAGAACTGGCTTTCCTTGACGGTGGAGCCGTTAAAGTCGATATCCGCCTGCTTGACGCTCTCGGCAAACGCCCAGTTGTCGCTCTGCTTCTCCACCTGCTCGGCGAGCGGCTTCATGGCCAGCGCCTTGCCCTTGGCGGGGCAGGTATCCACACAGTTGCCGCAGCCGGTGCAATCCAGCGGAGACACCTGCAGGCGGTACTCGTAGCCGGCAAACTTGGGGCCGATGGCCTTCTTCGTTTCAAAGGAGGCGGGCTTGCGGGCGGCGTCCTGCGCGCTTAAGAGCACCGGGCGGAGCACCGCGTGCGGGCACACCAGCGAGCACTGGTTGCACTGGATGCACTTTTCGATATCCCACTCGGGCACGTTCACCGCGATGCCGCGCTTTTCGAATTTCGTGGTGCCGGTGGGCACGATGCCGGAAGGATCAAACGCCGATACCGGCAGCTTGTTGCCCTCCTGTTTGAGGATCGGCAGCACGGTGGTGTTGAAGTATTCCGTCGCGGGCACTTCCACCGCCGGAGCGCCGGTGGTAGCGTCGGCCCAAGCGGCGGGCACGGGAACTTCTTTAAGGCCCGCGATCGCCTGATCGACAGCGGCGTTGTTCATCGCCACGATCTTATCGCCCCTGCGGCCGTACGTCTTCTTGATCGCGTCCTTGATGTAGCGCTCGGCATCCGCATAGGGAATGATATCTGCAAGCTTAAAGAACGCCGCCTGCATGATGGTGTTGATGCGGCCGCCCATGCCGACCTCGCCCGCAATCTTGATCGCGTCGATGTTGTAGAACTTCGCCTTTTTCTTGGCGAGCATCCGCTTCATTTCCCTGGGAAGCTGCGCATCCATTTCCTCGGCCGTCCAGGGGCTGTTCAGAAGGAACGTGCCGCCCTGCTTAAGATCCGAAAGCATGTCGTAGCGGGTGACGTAGGAGGGGTTGTGGCAGGCGACGAAGTCCGCGGCGTCGATGAGATAGGTGGACTGAATCGGGCTCGTGCCGAAGCGCAGGTGAGAAATTGTAAACCCGCCGGACTTCTTGGAGTCGTACTCGAAGTAGCCCTGCGCGTATTGCTCGGTGTGGTCGCCGATGATCTTGATGGAGTTCTTGTTCGCACCCACGGTGCCGTCGGAACCCAGGCCATAGAACTTCGCGGAAATCGTGCCGGCCGGAACCGCGTTGATCACGTCGGCGATCGGCAAGGATAGCTTCGTCACGTCGTCCTCGATGGCGACGGTGAAGTGGTTCATCGGCTTAGCGGCGCTGAGGTTATCGAACACGGCTTTTACGTGCGTGGGGTTAAACTCCTTCGAACCCAGGCCATAGCGGCCGCCGTATACGGCGATGGCATCCTTGCCCGCTTCCCGAAGCGCGGCACAGATGTCGGTGTAGAGCGGCTCGCCGATGGAGCCGGGCTCCTTCGTGCGATCCAGCACTGCGATCTTCTTAACGGTGGCGGGCAGCGCCTGGGCAAAGCGCTCTACCGAGAAGGGCCTAAAGAGGCGAATCTTTATAAGGCCCACCTTTTCGCCGTTGGCGTTTAGGTAATTGACGGCCTCTTCGGCGGCTTCGCAGCCGGAGCCCATCATCACGATGACGCGCTCGGCATCCTTGGCGCCGACATAGTCGAACAGGTTGTACTTGCGGCCGGTCAGCTCGCCGACCTTCTTCATCTCTTCCTCCACGATCGCCGGAGTGGCGGCGTAGTACTTGTTGGCCGCTTCGCGGTTCTGGAAGTAGATGTCGGGGTTTTGGGCGGTGCCCTGCTGGTGCGGATGCTCCGGGTTCATCGCGCGGGCGCGGAACTCGTCGATCGCCTTCCAGTCGGCCAGCTTGCCCATATCTTCGTAATCGATGGAGTCGATCTTCTGCACTTCGTGCGAGGTGCGGAAGCCGTCGAAGAAGTGCATGAACGGCACGCGGGACCTGAGCGTGGCAAGGTGCGCCACCAAGGCGATGTCCATCGCCTCCTGCACGCTACCCGAGGCGATGAGCGCAAAGCCGGTCTGGCGCGCGGCCATGACGTCGGCGTGATCGCCGAAGATCGACAGCGCATGCGCCGCGAGCGCGCGGGCCGATACATGGAACACGCACGGCAGAAGCTCGCCGGAAATCTTATACATATTGGGAATCATCAGAAGGAGGCCTTGCGATGCGGTGAACGTCGTGGTAAGCGCCCCGGCGACCAGCGAACCGTGCACGGCGCCCGCCGCGCCCGCTTCGGACTGCATCTCCGCCACGCGGACTTCCTGCCCGAATAAATTCTTCTGCCCGCGGGCCGCCCACTCGTCGGCGGACTCTGCCATCGGAGAAGAGGGGGTGATGGGGTAAATCGCCGCGACGTCGCTGAACGCATATGCGACGTGACTGGCGGCGGTATTCCCATCGATGGTCATCTTTGTTGCCATGATTCGGTAGCCTCCTTCGATATGAACAAATGTGATCATAATGCTTCAATCCATTATAGGAAACACAGGGGGGCCTGTCAACGTCGTTAGGCGCGGGCGCGGCACGAACTTGCATATGATTTGCAATTTGTTTTCGTGTAATCTTGCATTTTTCCAGAAAAACCGGATCGCTTTGCGTACAAAGCGCAGCGCGAGCATAGAAGAAATGCACGCGCAGCGCATTGTGTGGGTTGTGTTAAAAGAATCACATAACCTGGGCGTCTTGCCTTACAAGTTACCGCCAATCCATGCGGCTTTCCGAGAAGGTGAAGGACACGGCTAGACCGTGCACAGATAGTGAAATGGGCTGCGGTTGCTTGCGTCTCTTGGAAGGCGGCGAACAAGGGAGCGTTGCAAGCGCGGCAATGCGGGAGCCTACGCGAACCGAGGGAGAGCGGGCCGCAGAATCGTCTCGCAACAGGCGATTCCAGCTTCCATGCGTTCTTGCCGACCAGGCGTCGCATGCTCATGTTCCTCGTCGTACTTACCCGGCGGGGGGCTCGCGGGGGGTACGCGTACTCCCCGCGATATCTAAAGCCCGAAGACTTTGCGCAAACGGCGGCGTGGCAACACCGCGTTCGGTGATAATAGCGGTAATATAAGCGGCAGGGGTCACATCAAAGGCGGGGTTAAACACCTTGACGCCTTCAGGGGCCATCGGGCGCGCATACCACAGCGAAGTTACTTCGGAAGGCTCTCTGTGTTCGATCACAATGTCCGCGCCGCTTGCGCATGAAACATCCAGCGTGGAGAAGGGCGCCGCAACATAAAAAGGCACCCCGAGTGCACGCGCCGCCAGCGCGAGCGGCAGCGTGCCGATCTTGTTGGCCGCGTCGCCGTTGGCGGCGAGCCGGTCGCAGCCGACGATGCACGCATCGATCTGCCCCTTTTGCATAAGGCTCGCGCCCATGCCGTCGCACAGCAGCGTAACATCCACGCCCGCGCGCTGAAGTTCCCACGCGGTTAACCGCGCGCCCTGCAAAAGCGGTCGCGTCTCATCCGCGTAGACCCGGAATCCGTATCCCCTTTCGTGGCCGCGGTAAATCGGGCTCAGCGCCGTTCCATAGCGCGTGGCGGCCAGAGCCCCGGCGTTGCAGTGCGTCAGGATGCGCATGCCCGGGCGCAAAAGCGCAAGCCCATAGTCCCCAATGGCTCGGCAGGCCGCCTCGTCTTCTTCGTGAATTGCCAGCGCTTGCCCAAGCAGCGCCTCTTTGATGTGTGCAACGCTCTCCTGGGCATTGGCCGTCAGACAACCGTGCATCTTCTCAAGCGCCCAGAATAAATTGACCGCCGTGGGGCGGGATGACGCAAGCCTCTCCTTCGCGTAAAGAACATCCGCCAAAAGCCCTTGGGGCGAATCCGCGCGGCTCGCGCGCGCGGCGAGATACATGCCATAGGCCGCGGCAACCCCTATGGCCGGCGCGCCGCGCACCCTGAGCGAGCGAATTGCCTCGTGGATTTCATCGGTGGTGTAAACCGAAATATACTTTTCTTCGCCCGGCAGCAGCGTTTGGTCCAATAAAACGAGCGCGTCGCGCGCTTGGTTGAGCTTTAACGTAAAAAAAGCATCGTACATTGGCTTCCCTCCAAAAAATACAATTCATAAAACTTTATATTCCATATGCCTATAATAAACCTCACGCTAGACTTTAAACCAGCGGCAGGAGCGGTAAAAATGACGCAGCGCCGGCGCCCTTAGTTTCGCAAGACGTCCAATGTGCCCGTCAGGCAGATGTGCGCTTGCGTTTTCCGATAACACCGCAGCCCGAATACAAAATGAGAGGCGGAATGCATCCGCCCCTTAAACAAAACATAGCAATTTTTACCCCGCCGTGGGCACAATCCCCGCAAAGTTGTCGATCAGGCTCACGAGCCTGCCGATTTCCGGCTTGGAAAGCTGCGCGTTGGCGCCGACGGATACGCCCTTGTCGTGCATTTGCTCGTCGATCAGCGACGAGAAGATGATCACCGGCAATTGGCCGAGCACATGGTCGTCCTTGATGAGCTTTGTCAAACGGTGCCCGTCCATCTGCGGCATCTCGATATCGGTGATCACCACGGAAACCTGGTCGATCAGCGGCTGGCCGCTGTTGCGGAACCCTACAAGTTTTTCCCAGGCCTCCTGGCCGTTGTCGCACATCGTTACCTTATAGTAACCCGCCTTGTGCAGCGCCTCGAGGATCATGCGGCGCAAAAGCTCGCTGTCCTCAGCGACGAGCAGCGGCACATCCAAGCGGTCGCGCTCGCCCATTTCCTCGATTTCGCTCATTTGAATGCCGGTCTCCGGGGAAATGTCGAAGATGATTTTTTCGAAATCGATGATAGAAATGATGCGCTCGTTAATCTTGGTGATGCCGGTTACGATGCCTTCCACGCCGCCGTAAATCGTGGAATCGGGCTTGTTGATCGCCGTCCAGGAAATACGATGGATGTTTTCCACCCTGTCGACGCGAAAGGCGATGGAAATCTGGTTGAAACTGGCGACGATGAAGATATCCTTCATGTCGTCGTCGGAGGGGGGAAGGCCGAGATAGCCGGGCAGGTTCACCAGCGTATACACTTCATCGCGGATATGAAACACGCCCTCGATGAAGGGGTGGGAACGGGGCATTGCCTGCACGGGTAAGGCCTGGTTGAGCTTATTAATCTTTGCAACGTTGATGCCGAAGCTGTTGCCGGCAATGATAAACTCCAAGATTTCCAGCTCGTTGGTGCCCGACTCCAGCAGGATTTCGCTCCTGATCTCTGCCATGAAAGAACCTCCTTCATGAGTGGGTGGTAACATATCCAATTAATTGTATGTAGAATTCATCAATCAATATAGCACGCTGCGCCTACGATGTCAAACCATTACAGCGCCGCGCGGAACCTGCCGCCCGTTTTCCGGTGATAAAAATCGGCGGGCTGTTTTCAAGTGCATTGTGGATTGAATGTGAAAGAGTATGTATGTTGCGGTATCCCGATTGTGAGTTTTCGCCGCTAAGGGTATAATCAATCCATCATGGAATGCCCATGCCGGTCGCCCGGCGCGAAAAGGAGGAACCCTCCCATGCCCCAGACCCCTTTGGTATTGGTTTGCGACGATCAAATGATGGTGCACGAAACGCTTAAGGTATACCTGGAGAACGAGGGCCTGCGTTACGACAGCGCGTACGACGGCGAGGAAGCGCTGGATAAAATTCAAAGGCTTTCGCCCGACATGGTCGTGCTGGACATTATGATGCCTAAGATGAGCGGTATCGACGTATGCCGCGAGGTGCGCAAAACTTCGCGCGTACCCATCATCATGCTCACGGCGCGCGGCGAGGAAATCGACCGCATCCTGGGCCTTGAGCTCGGCGCGGACGACTACATCGTCAAGCCATTCTCCCCGCGCGAAGTCTCCGCGCGCATCAAGGCGGTGCTGCGCCGCATCGGCGAGCAGGCCGAGCAGCCCACCACCAACGTGCTACGCTACGGCAACCTGGAGATCAACCTGAGCCGCTACGAGGTCAGGGTGGACGGGCAGGTGGTGCCCTGCACGCCCAAGGAAGTGGAAGTTTTGCACATGCTCGCTTCCCATCCCTCGCGCGTGTTCGACAGGGAGCAAATTCTCTCACAGGTGTGGGGCTACGATTACTTCGGCGACACCCGTGCGGTAGATACGCAGATTAAGCGCATACGGCAAAAGCTCCCCACCGAGGGCGTGCCCTATGCGATTAAGACGATTTACGGCGTCGGCTATAAATTTGAAGTCGACGGTGAGTAGCGTATGAAGCATAGTTTTTTCGTCCGCCGTCAACTGACGCTGGTCGTGGCCACGATCGTCGTCACATCGGTGTTAATTTCGCTGGTGTTTAACATGATCGCCCGCTATTCTTTCATGCAGCAAAAGGCGGACGAATTCAAAAACAATGCGCTGGCGGTCGGCGGGCTGTATGTGCAAAGGGTAGTTGGGCGCGTCAACGAACTCGACTACCGCTTTGTCGTGGAGAACAACCTAAACCTCTGGGATGCGCGGGTGGCGATCTTCGACTCTACCGGGGCGGCGGATTCGTACACCGCGGATCTTACCCACGACGCGCAGACCGGCGCCTGGGTGGAAGAAAAGAAGACCGCCGAGGAACAGTCGGTGGTAAAACTCGTCAGGCCCTACGTCGAAACCGTGCTCGCCGGCCATGAAATCATGTACATCGGCAAGGGGGGCATGATCCGCACCGGCGACATTATCGTGGGTGTGCCCATCGTAGATTCCCAGGGCAGCGTGCTGGCGGCGGTGTTCATGACGCGGCGCATCTCCGAGCTCAACACCGCGCTCAACACCTTCAATGTAGCGTTGGCGGTGAGCATTCTGGGCGTGCTGGTCGTGATGCTTTTGCCGACGTACATCGGGGCGAAGCTGCTGGCCCGACCGATCTATCAAATGCGCGACGTCGCTCTGCGCATGGCCAAGGGGGATTTTTCCGCCCGCGCCAACGCCGAGGTGCGCGGGGAGTTTGGCGAGCTGGCCGGCACGTTGAATTTTCTTTCCGAGCAGCTAAGCTTTACCATCCAAGAGCTCAGGCTGGAAAAAAACCGGCTGACATCCATCGTAGACGGCCTGGGCGAAGGCATCCTCGCGGTGGACGCGCGCGGCGAAATCACCCACTTTAACCCGGCTCTGCTTAAGATGTTCGCGCCCAAGGCGCTGTCGGTCGGCGCGTGGGATAGGACCAGTTTGATCCCCGACGCAAGGCTGTGGGAAGATTTCGAAATGACCGTGCGTACCCGCACGCCGATGATTAGGGATCTTTCATGGAACGGCGCGCAACTAATGGTGACGATTTCTCCGCTGGAATCGGAAAGCGGCCAGAGCGAAGGCGCGGTGGGCCTGTTCAGAGACGTAACCGAGCAGCAAAGGCTCGAGCAAACGCGCCGCGACTACGTGGCCAACGTATCCCACGAGCTGCGCACGCCGGTCTCCTCGGTGCGCGGCCTCGCCGAAGCACTCAAGGACGGATTGATTCGCGAAGAGGCCGACCGTCAGCGCTACTATGGCTACATCCTGCGCGAAACGATGCGCCTGACCCGCTTAATCGAAGATCTGCTCGAGCTTTCACGCCTGCAGTCGGGCACGGTGGCGCTTAAAAAGCAGCGCGTGGATACGCGGGATTTGCTGCTGGATTTTGCCGAGCGCTACGAGCAGAGCGCCGAGGACGTCGGCATCGGCTTTACGCTGGATGTGCCTGAAAATTGCCCGGATATGCTGACCAATCCCGACAGGGTAGAGCAAGTGCTGGTGGTGCTGGTGGACAATGCGATTAAATTCACCCCATCCGGAGGAGATATCCGCGTCGCCGTGGCGCAAGAAGGCGAATTTTTGCGCCTATCGGTTCGCGACAGCGGCTCGGGGATCGATTCTGAGGACCTACCGCACGTGTTCGAGCGCTTCTATAAGGCGGATAAATCACACTCCGGGCACGGCACCGGGCTGGGCCTTTCCATCGCGCACGAAATCGTGCAGCTGCTTGGCGGCAAAATGACGGTGGAAAGCGCGCTGGGCGAGGGCAGCGAGTTTTCGTTCACCGTACCCATACGGC
>JAVBNW010000014.1:0-7723 GCA_031551255.1 Eubacteriales bacterium
GGAACACCGTAATGAAGTGGTCATATTGCCCCACCGTGCTGTACATGATGCCCATGGCAACGCACGCGACGGCGAAGGAGAGGTTGTGGATCATCCTGCGGTGCGTAAAGAACATGCAAACCAGCAGCAGCGCCGCGCCGAACAGAGAACCTATCACAAGATAGGTGAAGTAGTTTTGGCTGTATGGATGAAGATAGTCTTGGTTGGCATAGCTTAAAAGCGGCACGACGCGAAACGCCCTGTCGTCGTAAAGATTCCAAACCGAGGTATGGGTGACAAGCTCGATTTTTCCGTCGACCGGCGTAGCATAAAGGGAGAAATTGCGCTTGCGAAGCTCATTGTCAGCCCATGAAGTGCCGGGGTTACCGTTTTGCCCGACCAGCTCGCCGTTGATATATACCTTCAGCGACGGCTTATAAAACTGCAGCTTGTATATCCGTCCGTCATCCGGCAGCAAGATGATAAAGCGCTGGGTGATGTAATCGTCCGTTACGGGATAGTCCAACGGCAGAAACGTTGGCTTCGCTTTGTCTATATCTTCGGGCATAATGTATTGCTCGCCGTAATGGTACTCGCTTTGCAAAGAGTAGCTATTGCCGCTCATGTCGGTGTCCCGGAAATCATACGTCCACTTTCCGTCGCTGGCGTTTACATATTCGGTGTACGGCGACGGCTGCATTTGCGTGGGCAGCCAGTGGAGCTTCAAAGCGGCGGCGACACAAATTGCCGTCAGGAGTATGGCAGCGATAAGCCGGAACGGGCGGCAGTAAAGAATATATCGGAGCGTATGCGGTCTCTTTGCGTCAGCTCTGTCCATTTCCGCCACCCTCCTTCCTGCGTCTGTCATCGGGCTTCGGCGTCGCTGCGGGAATGAGCCACAGGTTTCCCTTTTTGACAGCGCCGGGGGTGCGCCCAGCCACCACGTGATAGGTAATGGCGCGCGTGGACACGCCCCATTTTTCGGCTGCTTCTTTTATCGTTATATAATCCATGAAATCACCCGAATCATAAGTTGAATTGGTGATTATATTATACTTCAAATAGATGAAGAATACGAGCGCAGACTCGGTGATACTTCATCTGCCATTATCGCTGTGAATGAGCGAGTAGGATTTCATGATTAGTTCATGAAAAGGGCAAAACAAAACCCTTCCGCATTTCTCAGAAGGGTTTGATGATGTATTGGAGGTGATTGCCATTAGAAAACCTTTTCCACTTCTGTGCTAATCACAAACGTGCGCGTCTACCAGTTCCGCCATGACCGCGAGCCTAATCATGTGCATATTCCACATGAAGGGAGGAAGATCCAAATGTGTTGTCTTATTCTAAACGAAAAGCGCTGTTCAGCGCAACGGCGACATTATACTCGCACCGAATCTTCCTATCAACCCCTCAAGTCCGACCGGAAATAACACAGCAACTTTAAGGGCTTGCATTTCGCAATGGCAAACCGCAGTTTGCCATTGCGCTGATATACCGCACGCGTGCCGGGCATAATCATCCCTTTATGTAGGGCAAGGCCTCTTAGTGAAAGCGCCTGCTCTGAGCGTTGGTACGAAAGAAAATGAAGGAATGGCCGCTCCATCCGCGCTCTGGCGAACGGAGCGGCCATATGTCTTTGCCACTTAGGAAAAGTCGTCCTTGGAGGGTCATTCCGCCGTTATGCGCACCAGCGCCGGGCTGCCCCGATCGCTCGGAACGATGTAGTAGACGCGCGAGGGCGCAAGGCCCGTGAAGACGCCCGAGGACACCTGCGTATCGATGGCAATCGCCTGGAGGTAGCTTGCATCGCTGTTTGCGTCGTAAAGGTAGAATTCACCTTCGTAATCCTCGTCGCCGGTGGATAGATGGACCTCTCCGCCGCTCGTATAAAACTGTATCCCGGCAAGGCTCGTCATATTCGACACGATTAGCCCCTCGTCGAGGTTTATGCTGGGCGCACCGTCCTGGGGGATGGTTTCATCCCAATCGATCAGCCCCATGGCGACGGCGGATAGGATGGCTTCCCATTCATCGGCGGTGTACCCGGGTTCATCCTTTGCGCCGGCGGACATCAGGCGTTCCGTTCCGAAGGAAGTTTCGCGCAAGATTGCGGACTTTATGCCCTCGTCAAGATCGGCGGGAATTGCGGGAAGGTCGTGCACCGCGGGCGCCGATGGTCCGGCGCCTTGCTTTGCGTCGGCCGACGCAAGAGATATCAGCAAAACCAGTGCCACGCAGACGACGGCCAACGACGCGACCGCTTTGCCTATCGGGGATACCTTTTTCCTCTTCATCATCGATAGAATCCTTTCCTCGATTGCGTTTTTTGAAAATGCGTTGCCCAACGGCAAGGTTTCCGCCCGAGTCTCGGCCAGTTCGAGCAGCGCCGTAGCATAGGCGGCCGTACTGTGCCCTCCTAAGGTTTGTAGCGTCTTGTCGTCGCAGGAGATTTCCAGATCGCGATTCGCCATGCAATACATCGCCCATACGAGGGGATTGAACCAGTGGATGCATAGGGCAAGCAGCAAAGCCCATTTCCATAAAACATCCAGGCGCTTTATATGCTCCATCTCGTGCGTTAAAACCAACACGAGCCGGTCGTCGTCGTTCGAACCTACATGCTCGGGCAGCAATATCACGGGGCGGAAAACCCCATACGTCAGAGGCGCGGCAATGTCCGCCGAAATCCTTACCCTGACCTTTCGCCATTTCGGCGCATTTTCTCTGAGCCACGCATCGATGAACGCGCTGTCGCTGGGCACGGCGAACCTTGCGATCTTATGGAAACGCAGATGTTTGGATAGAAAAAGAATGAGCAAGCAGACGGCGAAGACCGCCCACACGAGCGACAACCAGGGGAATGCTTGTGCTTGCGGCGGCGTGATTTCTTGTGTGGGCATAAGCCGGTTTGCCGCAATATGGACGATATCGAGCCCGCCGATTGCCGGAGCGCCCGGCGTGTTGGCGGGAAGGGGGATGTAAATGGAAAGCGGCACGAGCAGGCGAATCAGCGCCACCCCCCACAACGCCGGGAACGCACTCTTTGGAATTTTATGCAATGCGCAGAAACGAACGATGAGCGTCGGCGCGATGATGAAACAAGCCCACAAGCTCGCTTCCAGTATGTTCACTTGCCTTCACCCCAATCGCTGATCATACGCTTTAATCGCTCTATTTCCTCGGAAGATAGCTTTTCGTTGCCCAGAACGGAGGCGACGAGCTGATCGGCGGATCCATCGTACAGCTTATGGAGGAGCTCATCGGTCTCCCATTCTTGCGCCTGTTTGCGGGTCACCAGCGGACGGCACAAAAAGCCCGGGTCGCAGCGTTTAATCGCCCCTTTGTCCAAACATCGTTTGACCAGCGTATAGGTGGTCGTCTTGCTATAGTCGTACCTGCCCTTTAAAACTTCCGCAATACGGCTGGCCGATGCCTCGCCCTCATCCCACAAAACGGACATAACCCTTAGTTCCGCATCGTGTAGTTTTATCGTCAAAACGCATCTCTCGCTTTCTACTGAAGTAGAACACCGCCCTTATTCTACCATAGTAGAATAAGGGCGTCAAGTATCCGATGCGTTTGATTTTCATGCGCCCGTGCGTCGTCCCTCGTCAGCGGATTGCGCGAAACGACAGCTGCACGTCTTGGATCTCTTCCTGCATCTGGATTGCCGTTTGGTAATCCTTTTCGCCAAGAGGGTCGTTCTCGTCGAGCATGATCGTCAAAAACGCGTCCGTCGAGGTCATATAGAAAAAGTCGACGCCGTCCACGGCGCCCAGCAGCGCGAGGGAATCGACAAAATCCCGTCCGATGGGATCGTCCGGAAAATCCGCGCGGATCTCGAAAAATTCTGTTCCCACATCGTAATCGTCGTCTCCAAAACCATGGCGCCCCCAATAACTTTCGCCTAAAAAATTGATCGAGATTCCGTTTTTTTCGTCATGTATAACGTATCGGCCCGCCCATGATGCTGGAAAGGTGAGCTCAAAGCCGAGCGCGTCGTTTCTGTAGCGGGTGGTTTGGGCCGGCGTGGGGGAGGGGGCTGGGGTGGATTCAAGTTTTGTAAGAAAGGCGGTGTCCGTATTGGCGCATGTACGGAGATCCTGTGTAAGGATAAAGGATGGGTATGCTTCGCAAAACGCTGTGCGCAGCGCAACTGATTCGGCCAGCGCATCCGGCGATACGCGCAAGGAACCATCCGGCGCATAGGGCCGCGTCAGGTTATATGTCTTTAATTCTGCGCAAAGCGCGAAGTACGCCGAATATTCCGGCGACACGCGGCCTTCCAGGGCACGGGCGATGGCGGATACGTCTTTCATGGCTTGCAGATCGCCGTTTGACGTATACAGATATGCGCAGTATTGAGCCTTATATGAAAAAGGGTCGGCGCTGCCGGGGAGATCTGCCTGTTCGCAGATCGCGCCCACGAGATCGATAAACGCGGATACCGCGTCGTCGGGAAGGGGCGGGGTCATCGCCAGAAGGTGCTCCATTGCCTGGCCGACGCTATCCCAACGATCGGCAGGCAAGCCTTTGAGATAGGCGACATAACGCGCGGAGGGGACCAAAACGGTAGATATCGGCGGGAACGCGGCGGTGGAAGCAGAGGGCGGCTCATCGCTCAGAGGCGAGGGCGCGCTCGAACATGACGCGAGAAGAACCGCCAGCGCGATTAAGGGGAAAAGTCGTTTCATCCGCTTGCTCCTTTACCTGCGTAGCGCTCCCGGGATTGGAATTAAGCGCCATTGTCAACGATGCATGCCGAATGGCACAACGAGGAATGAAAATTATGCGGATGCCATCCGGCATCGCCCTTGCTCCAGCCTTGCGTTTTGCCTTGCTTTGCAGGTATTTTCGTAGCAAGCGCGCGATGCTACCATGTCGGCGACATAGTCTGCTTATAATACACGCAATACTTCTTTTACTTTATCTAGGTGCCTTGGGTGAAACAACGGAAATGAGAGCTCATCCGGCATATCTTCATAAAAATCGATTCTCTCAATTTCTGAATCCGGCAAATCGCCTAATTCTGCTATTTCTGCATAAAAAAGCAAGCCGTAACTATGGATGGAATATGCGCATATAGGCGTAATTTCGAATTGAATAGCACCTGTTTCTTCGAACAGTTCTCTTTTGGCGGTGTCGATGATGGATTCCCCATCCTTGCGGTGACCGCCCGGCAGTTCCCATTTGCGGGTTTTATTTTTACAGAAAATCCACTTATCCATATATCTTGAAACGACGACGGCATACTTGAGCAGCGAATCGTCAATCTCATCCATCGCATAAAACGTTACTTCCGACATATTTATGCCTCCTCATATAATGTAGATTCGCGGCTTTGCCTGTGCTATCGCGCGGCGGAAACCAGGTTTTGGATACCCGTCGAGCCAGGCGGCATTGTGGAGCTCACGGCCGCTCATATGCCGCATACCGTTCTTCGATCTCATACCCCAGCTTCCGTGCCAATGCCACGGACTGCGCGTTTTGCGCATCCCAATGCGGCGTCAGGCCGCGGCGCAGGCATTCCTGCAAGAATTTCGCGCAGCACGCAAGCCCCACCCCTCTTAGCCGAAATTCCGGGAGCGTCATCACATCCGTTTCGACCTCGCCGCCAAAGGTGAGAAACGAACAGCAAACGCCGGCAGGCCGTCCGTCGCAGTAGCGCGCCACATAGCCAAGGCGCGTGCGCAAAAGTCTTCATACGATGCATAGCCTCGCCCAATTTGCAAGCCGGGGTTCGAATATAGCGCCTCGTCCGTGCGGACGATCGAAAAATCGGCGTCCAAATCGCGTTGATATCGCATCAAGCGCGCTTGGTCAAACCCCGCGTGGCGCGCATACGCGTCCTTTCGACGCGCCGCATGCCCGGCAGGCCATCAAGGAACGCTACCCAAGCCTCGCTTTTTGGCACGTATTGCCTTCCTGCGCATCGATTGTGAAAGAAAGCGGTCAGGGCGGCATCCGGCTCGCCAAGCAAATAGCAAAACCCCGCCAGCGCAACGCTTCCCGCTTCGCCGTGGCAGATCTCGCCGAATGCGCCCGCCCGGCAGGCATTAAGGAGCAAATCATCGCTCATAGTGGCGCCTCCTCATAGATCGCATGAAATCATTCGCCGGACAGCCTGAAATACCTGCTTGCCGCCCCGGGTTCTATGGCGTATATTCACTTCATATGGGCAGGCCTGCCCGCATAACGCCTTATGCAGCGGCAGAAGATGACATTGCCCGAAAGGATGTGCCGCATGGATCTTCACGAACGAAAGCGCATCATTCTCGCCGGCCAATTCTTAACGCGCAGAGCCGAAAGGCGACGCGTAGTGCGTAGCCTGTGCGGCATCCAATCCCAAGTTACCTCCCATGCGTACCACGCGCTGCGCATCCGCTGCGAAGAGCCGCTCCAGCCCGAAATGTGGGGGGAAGGGTTTTCCAAGACCTGGTCGCTGCGCGGCACGCTGCACATCATCCTTGACGAGGACATTCCGCTACACCGGCGCGGGTTCGATCGATACTATAACTTCATGTGTTCCCACGGGTTTCCGCTCGAACGCGAGCGCGCCCTGACTATCGCGGAACAGGTGGTGCGCTTGATCAGCGACGGAATCTTTGAGCGCGACGCGCTCAAAGACCACCTGAAGGAACTGGGTATGACGTGCGAGGAAGAAGCCCACGTATTCAACGGCTGGGGGGGCCTGATTCGCGAGCTTGCGGAGGATGGGCGCATCTGTTATAAGGCGCAGGAAAAGAAAGAGCTGAGGCTTTGCCCTCCGGCGGAGAAGGTCGATCCTTCCCAGGCCCAGTTGGAACTGATGCGTCGTTACCTTGCGCATTACGGGCCTGTGGCCCTCAAGGATGCTTCCTACTTTTTTTGCGTGCCTCAGGCGAAGCTCCGCGCCTATATGGAGCAGTTGCCCTGCGAAAGCGTACAAATAGAGGGAAAAACCTGCTTCTATATTCAGCGCGAAGGCGATGAAGGTCTTGGCGGAGACATTCCCGATTGCCTGCTGCTGGGCGGCTTCGACCCGTTGATGCTCGGCTACGAGAAATACGGCAGCCCTTTTCTGCCCGCGGAACACGTGCGGGGCATTTTTAACTTGACGGGCATCGTATTTCCGGCGATCTTGCTCCATGGACGCGTCGTGGGGAAGTGGAAGCAAGACAAGCAAAAGCTGATCTTTACGCCGTTTGAATCCCTTGCGAAAAAAGACAGGGGCAAAGTGGAGAAAAAGGCGCAAGAGCTGTTTGACGGCATCAAGTCCATAGCGTGGCAGGAGGCCTGAAACGCCCGGAGCACTCGCCGTTTTGGCGCGTCCGCAATCCCTCAATAGCAATCCCAGTGGTAGACGACGTCGGAGAAATCCAGCGCCGCCAGCATCTTAGGCGCTATAAAGAAATTGGCAATCCCGGAATCGCCCCAAAGGATGTTTTCACGCGCATCGCTGTCGATTTGCAACAGCAAGGCGGTGTGCCCGGCGAGAGCACTGGGATTTGCGCTATCGCGAGGGTCGGATTGCGTAAAATACGGGTAGCCGCCCACCCGGTGGCCGCCCGTTCCGAAGGCCTCCCATACGCGTTCGTATTGCTTGGGGGGAATGTCGAACGCCACCTTTGCGTCGCTGCCAAAATACCGGCGGTAGACCGCTATAAATGCTTCGTCAAACCGGAAATCCGCCGCGCTCATCGCCTGATATTCCAGCCGGACGCCGAGCTTTCGCTCGCCGGAAAAGGGAAAGAGATCGGCG
>JAVBNW010000040.1:0-6129 GCA_031551255.1 Eubacteriales bacterium
GGCCCTTGTTCGCCGGCCTAGCTCGTCGGTTGCACTACACTCTATTACCCGCGGCGCTGCGGTGCCGTGGGGAAATGGCGCTACGTGAAACCTCGTCTTACCAAAGAAACTGAGGTTTCTTTGGGTTAGGAAGAACGGGGAACGTAGCTCCCCGTTTCTTGCTCCGCTGTTCTTCTTGCTCCTCAAAACCGCCACAGCGGTTTTGAGGAAGAGGAGGTTTCACGCAGCAGCAATTCCCCGCAACATCGCAATGTTGTGGGGAATAGAGCGCAGTGCAAACCGACGACGTGAGCGATACGCAGTCCGCGACGACGAATCGCAGTCTTATGGGTTGGGCGGAGCGGTGGAGCGGCCGAGCTTTACGATTCGTTCGCGGCCCTGGGAAACTTCGGCCCTGCTCAGCCCGCCAGCGGTTAGGTCGTCTTCGTCAATCGCCGCGAGGCGATCGTAGAACACGAGCGCCTCTTCCTCCGTCTCCGCGGCGCAATATGCATCCTCCGCCGCATCCCATGCGCGCACCGCCTCAAAAAAGCTGCCGGCATACAGGAAGTCCTTGGCGTCAAACTCAGCGAAGAACTGGCGAAACATCGCGCGCACGGAAGGGTAAGCCTGTCTTAGCAACTCGGCGGGCGCGTCATACGAGCGAAAGTACATCTGTGCCGAGCGGCGGTGCGATCGCAAAGCGTCTTCGTCCTCGCCAAGTCGCTGATAAAAATCTCCTTGCATGCGCAAAATCTCCGCGAGCGCGAAGCGCCGCGCGACGCCCTCGCCGTCGCTTCCGAGCACATCGGCTAGCTGATCCGGCGATAGCGTTAGCGCGGCGCCCGGCGTTATGCCGGTTAAAAGCCCCATGACTTTCGCGATTTCATCTTCGCCCGCCTCGCGCTGCTGCGCCCCGGTAAGGCCCAGCAGGCGCTCCATGAGCAGGCGCAAAAGGTGGATCATGCGCATGATATAGTCGCTCTCATAGCGGTACATCAAGTCACCTCCGGTTCCATGTTATTGTAACACAAAACCGTGGGGCTTATCGTGACCGAACCTAAAAATGAACACATCTGAGCGGCACGGCGCTAAGCGCCTTCGCGGGCGGGCATGCTGCCCCCGCAGGCCCCCCCCCGCCGAAGGGGAACGCGCACGGCGCGCCTGCGGCCGGAGCCGAGCGCGTGCAGTGCGCGCATAGAGCGAGGCGCAAGGCCCGTGAGTACGAGGTGATTCGCGAGCCTTGCGATGCGAGAACCCGTACAAACGGCAAGCTCCGCCTTTGGGGTTGGGCGACTATAAATATTCTCGCTCACCTTATGCTCGTTTTGGGGTTCGGCCACGATATTGCTTGCTACCACATTTGGATGACTTCCACGTCGGTATAGTAATGCTCGATGATTTCCTCGGCGGTCTTTCCCTGGTCGGCCATGCCGTACGCGCCCCACTGCGACATGCCTACGCCGTGGCCGTAACCCTTGCCGCGTATGACGAGGTTGCCGTTTTCGATGCCGGCGGATGTGATGAGCGTGGATTTAAACTTGCTAGGATCCAGCCGTACGCGCAGCGAGGGCGCCGTGACGGGGGTTCCGTCGATGTCAAAGGTGATGGTTCGGCCGGACGGTCCCTTTTCGCCGGGCTTGATGGAGCTGATTTTTTTGAAGTTGAAGCCCATTTCGCTAAGGGCCGCTTCCACCTGCGCCATGGGAAAGGAGGCCGTCCATTCGGCGCTGTCCTTGGGCGCTTTGTCCGATTCGGAAGACTCTATCGATTGGATGTAAGGCGGCTCCTCGCCCTCCCACTCCAGGCCCTCTTTCGCCTGCGCGGTAATGCCGCCGGCGTGCGCATGAAACCAGGTATAGGTAAGCTCGCCGCGGTAGGCGATCACCATGCCGCGCGTCTCCTCAATGGCCTGCCTTACCCGTTCGTTGACGCCCTGGGCGTTATACGCCTGCGCTTCCTTCACATCCGTGGATACATCCGCGCCCTCGTACATCGACCCTCCTTTATCTTCGATGAACTTCAGCGCGAACGTGCGCGCGATAATCGCCTGCGCCGTGAGCGCCTCGAGTGGCCAGTCGTTCTTCATCTCGCCGGCCAAAACCCCCTCGAGGTAGGTTTCAATCGGCATTTCCTCAATCGATTTTTGTTTTGTCAAATACACTTTTAGCGTAGGCTCGCCGTCCGCCCCGGTTTGCAATTTCCCGGGCAACTCGGGCAGAGTGCCCACTTGGGAGGGCGTAGCGCTCGAAACGGGCCTCTGGGTTACCACTCGGCTGGGCGGAGAGGTCGTGGCGGAAGGTGAGGGTGAGGGCGAGGGTTTGCCTGCGCAGCCCGTCACCGGCAACAAAGCCGCTGCGAGCATAAGAGAAGCCGTCCTTTTTCGGATGGACATGGCGGATGCCTCCTTCGTGGTGATAAAAGTGCGGTACTAAGATTCGATTGCGTTTTGCAAGATTGCCTTTCTGGAGATATGGAATCCGGGGCCTGATGCGAGACGAGATACAAGCGACGCCATCCGGCGTGCAGTTTTGCTTAGCCTGTCCTTTGCGGATATGTTTTATGTTGTCCGGCGCGCATGAAAGCCAAAAAATAGCGGCATGCTGATAGAAGGAAAAGCATGAGCTTCCTTTATATATTTATTTCTGTTTATGCTTTGGGAAAAAATCCGCTATGTGGAACGATTTTGTTGACAAGCGATTGGCACCTGATGTATGATGCTAGTCTGCATCATTGTCATAGTGCTGTACTTTGCCCATTTTTTCTAAGGAAGATATGGGTAAGGGGATTGTCTGGTTCGGACAGGAGAGGTGAGTGCTTGTATGATCCATGAGGTCAAGATGGGAAAGCGTACGAGGATGAGTTTTTCCAAAATCAACGAGGTTTTGGAAATGCCGGATCTGATCGAGGTACAAAAGAATTCGTATAAGCGTTTTCTCGAGAAAGACCTTCGTGAAGTTCTCAGCGACGTGTCGCCCATCACCGATTACTCCGAAAACATGAGCTTGGAATTCACCGATTACTCGCTGGACGACACCCCGAAATACTCGGTTGAGAAGTGCAAAGAGAGGGACGCGACGTACGCGGCCCCGCTTCGCGTAAACGTGCGCCTGCTCAACAAGCAAACCGGAGAGATTAAAGAGCAGGAAGTTTTCATGGGGGATTTCCCCTTGATGACGGATTCGGGCACCTTTATCATCAACGGCGCCGAACGCGTCATCGTCAGCCAGCTGGTGCGCTCCCCGGGCGTCTACTATGCCGAAACCATCGATAAAAACGGCAAGGCGCTCTACTCCGCCACCGTCATCCCAAGCCGCGGCGCGTGGCTCGAATACGAAACGGATTCCAACGACATCCTCTACGTCAGGGTTGACCGTACGAGGAAGATTCCCGTCACGGTCATCCTGCGCGCGCTGGGCTATGGCACCGACGCGCAGATCGTGGAGCTTATGGGCGAGGACGAGCGGCTTTCGGCCACCATCGCCAAGGACGCCGCCAAGTCTCGCGACGAGGGCATGCTGGAGATCTATAAGCGCCTTCGTCCCGGCGAGCCGCTGGCGGTGGAATCGGCGACTTCGCTGTTCAACTCGCTGTTTTTCGACCCCAAGCGCTACGATTTGGCGCGGGTGGGCCGCTATAAGTTTAACAAAAAGCTTTCCATAGCAAACCGCATGGCGGGGCACAGGGCGATGGAGCCCATTATCCACCCCAAGACGGGTGAAATCCTCGTCGAGGCGGGTTCCGTAATCGACCGCGACTATGCCGTGGAGCTTCAAAACCTGGGCATCAACGAGGCCGTTCTCGATATAGATGGCCGCGGTGTTAAGGTGGTGGGCAACCGTTTTGTAGATGCGAAGTGCCACCTGCCCTTTGATCCGGCCGAGGTCGGCATCAACGAAAAGGTACACCTTCCCTCGCTCGAGGAGCTGATGGCCGAGGTCAAGGATGAGGCGGAGCTTCGCGATGCGATCAAGCTGAATTTAGACAAGCTGATCCCTAAGTTTATCTACGTAGACGATGTTGTGGCCTCCGTCAGCTACCTGATCGGGCTTCCCTACGGCGTCGGCCTTACGGATGATATCGACCATCTGGGCAATCGTCGCCTGCGCTCGGTGGGCGAGCTTTTGCAAAACCAGATTCGTATCGGCCTATCCAGGCTTGAGCGCGTGGTCAAGGAGCGCATGGGTATTCAGGACCCTGCCACTGTCACCCCGCAGGCGCTCATCAACATCCGCCCCGTGTCGGCGGCCATCAAAGAATTTTTCGGCTCGTCGCAGCTTTCGCAGTTTATGGATCAGCCCAACCCGCTGGCCGACCTCGCGCACAAGCGGCGTACCTCGGCACTGGGGCCGGGCGGCCTCAACCGCGAGCGCGCGTCGTTCGACGTCAGAGACGTTCACCACAGCCACTACGCAAGGCTTTGCCCTATCGAAACGCCGGAAGGCCCCAACATCGGCCTAATCGGCGCGCTGGCCACCTATGCGCGGGTGAACGAGTACGGCTTTATCGAAGCGCCCTACCGCAGGGTGGATAAGAAAAATAAGACCGTCACCTCGGAAATCGTGTACCTCACAGCCGACGAGGAGGACAATTACATCGTCGCCCAGGCCAATGAGCAGCTCGACGAGAACAACTGGTTTACCGACGCCCGCGCCACGGTGCGCGTTCGGGATGAGATTATCGAGGTTCCGCGCGACGAGGTGGACTTTATGGACGTCTCGCCCAAGCAGCTGGTGTCGGT
This sequence comes from Eubacteriales bacterium, assembly GCA_031551255.1. Taxonomy (GTDB): domain Bacteria; phylum Bacillota; class Clostridia; order Christensenellales; family UBA1750; genus JAVBNW01. Next base: position 4,721 of record JAVBNW010000040.1, read on the forward strand.
AAGCTCCGCGATGATTCCGTTCCTTGAAAACGACGACGCCTCCCGCGCGCTCATGGGCGCGAACATGCAGCGCCAGGCGGTGCCGCTGCTGGTGCCGCAGGCCCCGATCGTGGGCACGGGCATGGAATACAAGGCCGCCTACGATTCCGGCGTGCTCATCATCGCCAAATCCGACGGCGTGGTGGAAAAGGTTTCCGGCGGCAAGGTTCTCGTGCGCAACAGCACCGGCGGGCTGGATGAATACCACCTGACGAAGTTCATGCGCTCCAACCAGGGCACCTGCATCAACCACCGCCCGATCGTAGATCTGGGCGAAAAGGTGATGAAGGGACAGGTCATTGCGGACGGCCACTCCACCGATGAAGGGGAGATCGCGCTGGGCCGCAACATCCTGATGGGCTTCATGACGTGGGAAGGCTATAATTACGAGGATGCGATCCTCATCAGCGAAAAGCTGGTGAAGGAAGACGTGTTTACCTCCATCCACATCGAAGAATACGAATCCGAAGCGCGCGACACCAAACTAGGACCTGAGGAAATGGTGGCGGACATCCCCAACGTGGGCGAGGACGCGCTCAAGGATTTGGACGAGTTCGGCGTCATCCGCATTGGCGCTGAGGTGCGTGCCGGCGATATCCTCGTGGGCAAGGTCACCCCCAAGGGCGAGACGGAGCTCACCGCCGAGGAGCGCCTGCTGCGCGCGATCTTCGGCGAGAAGGCTCGCGAGGTGCGCGATACGTCGCTCAGGGTTCCGCACGGCGAGGGCGGCATCGTGGTGGATGTAAAGGTATTCACCAGAGAAAACCGCGACGAGCTCTCCCCCGGGGTCAACAAGCTGGTGCGCGTGTACATCGCGCAAAAGCGCAAGATCTCCGTGGGCGATAAGATGGCCGGCCGACACGGCAATAAGGGAGTTATTTCCCGCATTCTGCCCGAGGAGGACATGCCGTTTTTGCCGGACGGAACGCCGCTGGAAATTGTGTTAAATCCACTGGGAGTGCCCTCGAGGATGAACATCGGCCAGGTGCTCGAAACCCATTTGGGCTACGCGGCCAAGGCCTTGGGCTGGCACGTGGCCACCCCGGTATTCGACGGCGCGAACGAAGAGGACATCATGGATTGCCTCGAGCAGGCGGGGCTCAGCCGCGATGGAAAGACGGTGCTCTACGACGGCCGCAGCGGCGATCCGTTTGAAAATCCCGTGACCGTCGGGTATATGTACATCCTCAAACTCGCGCATCTGGTGGACGATAAGATCCACGCGCGCTCGACCGGCCCGTATTCGCTGGTCACGCAGCAGCCGCTGGGCGGCAAGGCGCAGTTTGGCGGCCAACGCTTTGGCGAGATGGAGGTGTGGGCGCTGGAGGCCTATGGCGCGGCGCACACCCTGCAGGAGATTCTCACCGTCA
>JAVBNW010000111.1:0-12718 GCA_031551255.1 Eubacteriales bacterium
GAAGAGGAGGCTTCACGTAGCGCCAGAACCCCACCATGCCGCAACTCGTCGTCGCGGACTACGTATCGCTCGCTTCCGTGCTGTGGCACGAAAGCTCGTTCACTCCGTCGCTCCTCCTCTTCCATAAAAGCGCTGTGGCGCTTTTATGGAGTAAGAATGACGAAGAAGGTACGCGTCCTCCGTTCTTCTCACTCCCACAAGATGCCTCAGCGTCTTGTGGGAAGAGGAGGTTTCACGTAGCGCCAGAACCCCCATCATGCCGCAGCATGGTGGGGGTTCAAAGCGTAGTGCAAACCGACGAGTCTAAGCTTTTTGGGCGCTTGACAGTTCGACGGAAATTTTCGCTTCTACCGTGCGGGCGACAGCCTCCTGTGCCAGGGTAAGCTGCGTGGCGCTGCGAAGAGAAAACTCTTGTTGCGTGAGCGGATCTGCTTCGCAAAGCGCCGCCAACATGGCCAGTTCCAAATCCGTGGCGATGTTCATCTTGCTGACTAGGCCGTAGGTCTTGCGCACCTCGTCAAGGGGAAGGCCGGATCCGCCGTGCATGACGAGATGGGTATCGGTCAGCAAGCGAATATCGCGAAGGATGTCGACCCTGAGCTTGGGTGTTTTGTTGCGATAAACGCCATGAACCGTACCGATGGAGACTGCCAGATAGTCTACGCCGGTCAAACGGCAGAATTCTTCGGCTTCGGCGGGCACGGTATATAGTTCGTCGGCATTTTCGGTTTCTTGTTGGTTGCTCGCCTCTATGCGCCCTAGCTCGCCCTCGACAAAAACGCCGCGCGCATGTGCATATTCGATGATTTCCACCGTCTGCGCAACGTTTTGAGCAAACGGTTTTAACGACGCGTCGATCATCACCGAGCGAAAGCCCGCTTCGATGGACCGCCTGATGAGGGCCGTATCGGTGGTATGATCAAGATGCAATACCACGGGCACGTCGATTGCATGATCCTTCATTTCCCTCTCAAAAGCCTGCGCGAATTGCTCCACCGCGATGCCCTTGCGCTCCAGCTCCATTTGGGATATCTGCAAAAATAACGGCGAGCGCTTTCTTTGCCCCGCGAGCAACACGGGTTTGATCATATCTACATATCGCGGAGAAAAGGAGCCCACCAAGTAGCCGTGTTCTCGCGCATCGGACAGGATGGCAAGTGGGCTGATTGTCATATGCATGCCTTCTTTCTCGCGTCGTCGATTGGGAACCTACACAAGTGACATCTTCACATTCGTGCCCTGCTGGATCTCCTTAAGAATCCCCCGGTCGACCTCGCGGCCCGTGATGATCTCATCGATATCGTCAAAGGATGCGAAGTTGCCCAGGCCGCGTTTATTAAACTTCGTATGGTCGGCAAGCACTACGACTTTGTCGGAGGCCTTGATCATCGCGCGCTTGTTCGGGGCCTCATAAATATCCCAACAGCACAGGCCCGTGGGGTAGGTGATGCCCGAACAGCCGATGAAGCCGATGTCCACAAAGATGTTTTCTAGACTTGAACGCCCATGTGCATCGATGAAGCACATGCTCTTGCGCAGTAGGTAGCCGCCCATAAGGTACAGATTCCAGTTGGGCATTTCCGAGCAGATAAGAGCGATATCCAGGTTGTTCGTAAGAACCGTCAAACGATTGAAGGTACGCAGTTTTTCGGCGAGGATGCGCGTGGTCGAACCGGAATCGAGCAATACGACGCTGTCCTCGCGCACCATGGCGGCTGCGGCATCGGCGATGAGGAGCTTTTCCTGCGCATCCTGCTCGACGCGCTGGCGAGAGGACGGATATTTTACGTTTTCCATATCGTCCGCAAGGATGGCGCCCCCGTAATTCTTTGTCGCAATCCCTTCTTTTTCCAGCTTACCCAGATCGCGCCTGACCGTCTCCTCGGAAACCTTGAATTCTTTCGCCAAATCCACGACGCTGACGCTTCCATTTTCCACCAGCTTTTGTTTGATGGCGTTGATTCTCATGCTCGGTAGCATCGTTCTCCTCCGTGCATCCAACAGGATTTTCCCCCGTGCGTGTTCCATAGCAATTCTCCCAGTGTGATCATATAGGATTTCTACTGTTTTTGTATAGCGCTTTCCGCCTTCTCAAGGGCCAATAACGCTTTATTTAAAAAATCTTCGCCGCCAAAACTACCTGATTTTAACACAATAGGACGCGGAAAACCATCGATTGGATAGCATACGGGCACGCCGGGTTCGATTTCTTCTCCAATATCCATGCCGCGGATACCCATAGCCGTACAGAAGCTGCCGGACGTATCCCCACCCATCACCACGGTGCGCACCACTTCAAGATGGCGATAGGTGGCGCGACAAAGGTTTGCCAGCTCCTGGGATACGAGCTTGGATGTTTGTGCGCCGCTCAGTCCCGCCTCGCTGCCCGCCGCCCGCACCGCCATTAGGTCGTCGGGCGAGGCGGCTGTATAGAGAATCACGTTCCGCCCGGCGCGCAGCAGCGTACAGGCTTCGTGTACAAGCTCGGATTGGCGCTTGCCCGCTTCTTTTCCAAAGAGCGCCGATGCGTTCAGCGCGAGCACCGGCATACCTGCGCTATGCAGGTAGTCGATTTGCATGCGCGTCTGCGGCGTGAGGCTGCCGGCGGCGATGAGCGTGCCGAAGGGGGAGGGCTTTGCGCTTTTCACAGGCCTCTTGTGCGCGCGGGAAGGCAGAAAGTAACGTGCGACATGTTCTGCGATTGCCGAAGCGCCGCAAATGACGGGCTCGGAGTAGATCATGCTTGCGATGAAGCGCAAGTCGTCTTCCTGCTGAACATCGAAAATCAGGTAGCCGCCTTCGCTGCGGGCCGCCTTGATGAGATGCGCGACGTGGCTGTGCCCCCGCCGCATATCGTTAAGGGTAACGTTGTGCGTTTTCCTTGGGCTCTGGCGACGGATGATCTCGCCAAGATCGGATGTCGTCGCCGGATGCAAAGGGTCGTCCTTAAACGGCGATAGCTCCAGCCTTTGCCCATATACGTAGTGCATGCCCTCGACGGTCGTCCGGCCATTTTGCGGAAACCCCAGCACGACCGGCGCGAAATCTTCGCCCAGCGCATCTAAAATTCCGTCGAACTGAGCACCGATATTGCCTCGAAATACCGAACACGTTTTGGCAAAGAACTGCGTGGCGCCCATGCTGCTAAGTTGCTCCGCCGCCTGGTATGCGCGGCGGTAGGCTTCTTCGCAGCCCTGGATACGCCCGTCGGTATCCAAGATTATCGCATCGTTGGCGCAAAGAGAGGCCGCATCCCATGGATAGCTGTAAAGGGTGGCGCCGAGCCCGCCCTGAACAAGCTTTGCGCCGATGTCGTTTGAGCCGGTTACGTCGTCGGCGATCACGCCGAAGTGCGCCGCCGCCTTGCGCTCGTCGCCGTGTTTTCGATAGTTGTCAAGCGTTAGGAACGCCTCGCGCATGTCCGGAGGAACGGCGCGCAGCGCAAGGCCTGCGCTGTCCGCTGCCAAGCGCATGTGGCACGCGTTTTCCAGGCATTCCAATGTTTCAAAGGCCTCCGAGGTATCCCGACCTACGATCAGCACGCCATGGTTGCACAGCAGCAGCACGTCGTGATGCGGAATAGCCCGTTCCACCGCTGCGAACAATTCTTCGGAGCCGGGGTGGTAGTACGGCAGCGCGGCCAGACGATCCAGGCAGAACATAGCCTCTACAAACAGCGCATCGTCCACCGCCACATCCGTCATGCCCAGCAATGTCGAATAAAAAGGCGATGCGTGCAGCACGCAGCCGGCTGCGGGGCGCTCACGGTACGCGGCGGCGTGCAGCGGCGCTTCCTTGGAGGGCCGCCGTACGCCGGATGGAAAGCCGCCTTGCACGGGCACGGCGACAAGATCGTCCCGCGTCAGGCGCCCCAGAGATGCGCCGGAAGCGGTGATGAGCATTTCGTCGGGGGAAAGGCGCACGCTCAGGTTGCCCGAACTGCCCCAGCTCATCGCGCGGTCCGCGATCTGCTTGCCCAGGGCGATCAGCGCATTGTAGGCGTCGTGCATTGCGAGTCCTCCTCCTGGTGAAACGATTCGGCGACCGCCATAATCCCCAGGCGCGGGCTGGTCAGCACCCGTTCGCGTTCGGCGTCCGAAAGGCCGCCAAGCGCCCCGGCCATGGAAGCCTGTGCCAATACTACTGTGCAATCTGTGGCCAACGCCTCGCCTACGCCCTCTAGGATCGCCGCTTCGTATTGCGCGCGGTTTCCGGCCTGTAAATGCGCAAACGCTCCGGAGAGCAACGTGTGTCTGACGGGCGAGGCCGCATAGCGCTTGATGAGCTCAAGCGATGGCCCGAGCGTCGTTGCCGCCGTCGCGAACAACCGGATGGGCTTGCCGCGCGCGGCTGCCTCGCGAGCCATGGGCTCGTCGATGCGCAAAATGGTAAGATCAATCTTCTCTTTCGCCCATTGGGCGAAGCCGCCGATGGAAGAACATGCCAGCAGCAGCCTTTGGGCGCCGGCCAGACGCGCGGCCCGGGCATAGAGCAGCAGGCGCTCAAAAACGGCTCCGAGGCTATCCGGCTCGCTCGAAAGCTGGCCCAACACGGCGTCGTCGAGCATGTTCATGACGGCGGTATCGGGCAACAGCTCTTCGCACAGCGCCTTAAGCGACGGAATGGTGGCCGGCGTGGTGTGCAAAATGGCCAGCTTGTGCATCGTAATACCTCCCTGGTGTTCTAACGGGTTAGGATGCAGGGCTCGCCGAGAGGCTTTTCCCCCGCGCTTCGGCTCCTCAATCCACCGAAAAGCCTGCCGCAATCCGCATCGCGGCGCCTTTAGGGACAGGCCCTATGGCGGATCGCGAACCGGGGAAGGGAGGGAGGGCGGCCGTTCCCGGTCCGCCTCCCGCCCGCTCGCCTTGCTTTAGCGGCTCTTGAATTCGTCGTAGTACGTCTGTCGAACGGACAGGGCCTCGCTCAGCCCGATGTTCTCCAGATTCTTGAGGTACTCGTCCCACTCTTCGTCGATGCCCCCGGATGTAATCCACTTGGCGCACATCTCGTTGACGTAGTTCTTGTACTGCGTTTCGATGGTGTTGAGCCGGACGGAATCCTCGACGCTGAAGTACAGCGGCGGATAGTACTCGCTGGGGTAGTAGGGGAAGTACATCTCTTTGAGGATGCCTACGCGGTACAGCGCGTTAAAGTCCCAGGCGCAGAAGGTGTCGTAGTATTCGTTCAGGCACGCGGCCGGGCCCTTGGTGCGGTTGTAATCGCGCCACTCGGAAAAGTTGTAGTCTTTCGGCACGATGGTAGTGTCGGCGGCCCACTGGTTGTTCGCGTCCAGGTTTTGAATGATGCCGAAGGGGCCCCAGTTGGTTTCCACGGAGATATACTCGTTAAAGCATGCGTCCGCAAAGCGCGCCACCAGTTCGGGCTCCTTGGCGAACTTGGTCATGACGAAGGCGTTCTTGATGCATTCCATGTTGTTTTGCCGCGACCACATCATCTGTCCGTCGGGGCCCTTCAGCGGCGGTACCGCCACGTAGGTGTCGGCGTTTTCCTTCGACATGAAGGCCGATGCGCGCCAGCAGAGGAACGCGCCGTAGATGCCGCCGTCCTGGTTCGCGCGAGCGTTGAAGGCCGCGCTGTCCTGCGTGAAGGATTCCGGGTCGATCAGGCCTTCGGCATACAGGCTGTGCATCCACTTGATCGCCTCTTTGTAGTTCTCGGTGTTGGCGGTGGAGAGCACCTTGCCGTCGCTGACTTCAAAGTGATCCTTGTTGTCGCGCGCGCCGAACGCGCCGAATAGATAGAAGAACGCCTTTTGCCGGTCGCTGTCGCCGACTTCGGATTGGCTGGTCAGCGGTATCTCGTCGTTCTTGTCGCCGTTGCCGTTGGCGTCTTCATTCTTGAACGCCCTGAGCACGGTTTCGTATTCAGTGATGGTCGTAGGCACTTCCAGGCCCAAATTCTTGAGCCACGTGCCGTTGATGAAGTGCACCGAAAATACCGAAGTGTTGCCGTCCTGCTGCTCGATGTAGGGCAGGGTGTAAAGGTTGCCGTCCTTCGTCATGCACACTTCGAACTGCTCTTTGCACTTTTCCATAATGCCGGCCAGCGTGGGCATCACGTCGATGTAGGGCATGAAGTCTAAAAACGTTCCATTGGCGCCGTAGGTGACGATGTCGTTGTCGGTGAACATGTTTACGCCCCAGAAGCAGTCGGGCAGAGTTTCGCCCGATGCCAGCATCAGGTTTAGCTGCTCGGTTTTCGAAGTTGCGGGGATCTCCACGCATTCGATATCGATGTTGGCAAGCGCGCCGAGCTTGCGGAACATGCTCATTTCGCTCATCGTGCCGTTGACCGCCCCGCGCAAGACGCCTACGGTCATCTTACTCCGCTCTTTCGTGATAGGGAAGAGGCCCTTGGGGTATAGTTCGACATAACTGTTAAAATCCAGCTCCGCGACATTGGCGGCCAAGATGGCGTCGCGCTCGTCCTGGGTCATATCGTATTTCGATCCTCCCGCGGCCACCGGCGCGCTCGGCGCGGCGGCGCCGGATGTTGTGTTGGCAGCCGCGTCCGTGGTCTGCGCGGCACCGGTTTGCGAGCCCCCGCCCGTACAGCCGGCCAACAAGGTGAGAATCAACAATACGACCGACACTTGATACAGCCCACGTTTTCTCACTACGATACCTCCCTTTTTTATCCCTCAAGGCGCTTGGCGCGCCCGTTGGTCAACCCTTTAAGGCGCCGATCATAACGCCCTTTTCGAAATACCTTTGCAGCGGCAGATACAGAAGGATCAGCGGCACGCTGGACACCAGAAACAGGCCGTACTTGATCTGCTCGACGATCTTTTGCTGCATGATGATCGACTCGACGTCGTCTACCGACGCCAGCATGCTGCTCTGGTTCAGCGTTAGAATGTTGCGCAGGATGATCTGCAAAGGATACAGCTCAAATTTGCGCACGTACAGCAACGCGTCGAAAAAGCTGTTCCAGTGCATCTCGCCGTAAAACAGGCTCATCACCACGGTGATGGGGAGCGATAGGGGGAGCACGATCTTCGCGAAGAACTGAACGTTGTTGCAGCCGTCGATGCGGCTTGCGTCCAGCAGTTCGTCCGGAATGGTCGTAACGAAGAACGTTCGCGCGATGATGAGGTTATATACCGATACCGCGTTGATGATTAAGAGCACCAGGCGCGTGTTTGTAAGGTGCAGGCCGGTTACCAGCAGATAGGTCGGGATCAGGCCGCCTGAAAAGAACATCGTAACCAGGAAGATGCCCATAAAGAAGTTGCGGCCCACCATGTCCTTGCGGGAAAGTGCGTAAGCGGCCGGCAACGTGGCGGCAAGGTTGACCAGCGTGCCGCAGATCGTGTAGAAGATGCTGTTGGCATAGCTGTTCCAGATGTTTTCATCGCGGAAGATGCGCGAGTAGCCGTCAAAGGACACGTCGTAGGGCAAAAACCACACCTTGTTAAGGTAGATTCCCTCCGGGCTTGAAATGGAGGCGATCATCACGAAATACAGAGGATATAAAACGCACAATAGAAGCAGGGTTAGAATGGCGATGTTGAGTATGTCGAACAGAATATCCACCTTGGAGCCCCTGAGCAACTTGCGGCCGGTCATGAGCGATGCCATGTTTCCCCCGCCTCCCTTACCATAGTGCGGCTTCGTTGAACTTGCGCGAGAGCGAGTTGACGATGACGAGGAGGATGACGTTGATAACGTTGTTAAATAGGCCGATGGCGGTCGAGTAATCGTATTGCGACATGCGCAGGCCCAGCTTGTATACGTGCGTGGAGATGATTTCGGATTTGGCGATGTTCACGTCGTTCTGCATCAGGAAGGCCTTTTCAAACGAAATGTTCATCAGGCGGCCGACGCTCATGATCAGCATGATCATGATCATGGGCATGATGCTGGGCAAATCGATGTACCAGATGCGCTGGAACTTGTTCGCGCCGTCCATGACGGCGGCCTCGTGCATATCCAGGCTCACCCCCGAAAGCGCAGCCAGGTAGATGATTGCGTTCCAGCCGATGTTTTTCCACACTTCCGAGCCGATGTAAATGCCCCTGAAATACTTCGCATCCCCGAAAAAGTTGACCGACTCGCCGCCCAGAAGCCTGATCAGGTTGTTGATCATGCCGGTGGAGGGCGACATGAACGTCATCAGCATACCTACCAGCACCACCATGGAGATCAGATGGGGAATGTACAGCACCGTTTGCACGATGCGGGCATAGCGCTTGGAGAAACATTGATTCATGAGCAGCGCCAGGATGATCGGCGCGGGGAAGGCGATGAGAATTTGAAGAAGGCTCAGCGCAATCGTGTTTTCCATGATGCGGGCAAACTGGAAGGACTGGAAGAAGGCGATGAAATGATCAAAACCTACCCAGGGGCTGTCCCATATGCTCGTACCCGGTACAAATTGCTTAAAGGCCAGGGTGACGCCGTACATCGGTCCATATTTGAAGATCAGAATATAGATCAGCGCCGGCAGCATCATCGGATAAAGATCTTTGTTTTTCATGACGCCGCGCCATACGGCCTTCCATTTCGTCGGCCTTAGCGCCGGGGTGGCCCGAGAGGCTCCGCTCATCCCATCATCCTCCCAACGTCGGCATTTTGGCGGGGCTCAATGTGAAAACAACACAATGCCACACCGATAATACAACATGAAACCACGCATGTCAACGTTAATTTACGGGAAATTTACCAACAGGTGCAGAACAAGAAACGTATATTGACCAAATTATTTTTTTGTGATAATATGATGACCGATCATTACCGTTTACTTGACTTATTTCCAAAAAGGAGGGGTATCATGAAAATCGAACTCACCAAGCGTTACCTTTGCTTCCCCATCCGCTGCGGAGCGACGGAGAGCAAAACGCGGTTCATCCTTCCCGAATACCAGGCCATCGTGAGCCTGGAGTTGTGCGCAGACCGGCCCGATTTTTACGTGTATTTTGATGCCCTATACCACCAAGGGGGAAGCGTGGAGATTTTGCACGAGGACGGCGCTGAAAAGCTGCGCGCGCAGGATCTTTACGTGCTCAGCGACGCCCCCATGGGCGACGTGCCCCTCTTTGAAGAGCCAAACCGACCGCTTTACCACTTCACCAACGCGCGCGGCTGGATCAACGACCCCAACGGAATGGTCAAGCGCAACGGCGAATACCACATGTTCTATCAGCTCAATTCCTTCGGAAGCCGCTGGTACGACAAAGGCTGGGGGCATGCCAAGAGCGCGAACCTATACGATTGGGAGATTCTCCCCCCCGGCCTGTTCGCGGATGATTCGGGCTATGCAATTTCCGGCAGCGCGCTATTTGACGAAGAGAACCGCGCGGGTTTCGGCAAAGGGGCGTGGATTCTCGCTTATTCCACGCGCAAGGGAGACAGGAGGGAGCTTGGGCAGACGATCGACATCGCCTATAGCCTGGACGGCGAAGTGTTTCATAAGTATGAAGGCAACCCGGTGCTTACGGATGCCTCCACGCCGCACTTTCGCGATCCTAAGGTCTTCTGGCACGAGCCTACGCACAGGTTTGTAATGGTGATGGCCGCCGGCTACGAGTTGCGCTTTTACAATTCTATCGATTTAAAGTCGTGGACGCTCACCGGCGTGCTCGATAACGAAACCATCGATTATAAGGGCATGATCTATGAGTGTCCGGAAATGATGGAATATCCTGTTCAGGGCAGCGAGGGCGCGCGCTGGGTTTTGCAGGTGAGCATACTTCACAAAGTCTTGCATATTGTGGGGGATTTTGACGGACTGGTATTCACGCGCGATCCTTCCGTACCGGTTCAATGGGCCGACTATGGCAAGGACTTTTACGCCGCGGTGGGTTATAACCCGGATGGCGAGATGCAGGGGCGGCATGTATGGATCGGCTGGATGGCGGATTGGCGCTATACGCACTTTGCGCCCAAGCTGGAGGGTTGGATGGGCATATTCACCGTGCCCAGGGAGCTTACGCTGCGCAAGCATGCGGACGGCGGTCTCTACGTGCACCAGTTGCCCGCCGGTGAGATTGCACAACTTACAAGCGCGCCTCGAACCATACCTAAGCAGATCGAGCTGCTTGCAGGCGGCCGTCATGAGATTGGGCGGGGCATAGCCTATGACGTAAGCTTTACCGTGAGCGTTCCGCCCGAGGGGCAATGCGGCCTGACGCTTGCGTACGATAGCGGCGAGCAGCTCGTCGTTTCGATCGACGGCGTGCGAGGCGAGCTTACCGTAAACCGCGCCGGGTGTTCGCTCCCGGAGCTGGGCGAATTGTTCCTCGAGCCGCTTACCATGCCGCTGCCGGCGGGCGGGCCGCTTGTCCTGCGCATGCTGGCGGATAAGGGTTCGATCGAGCTTTATTTGCAGGATGGGCAAAACTGCCTGGCGGCGCTGTGCTACCCCAAGCGGCACGAGCATGTATTGGAGCTGTGGAACGACTCTTCGGCGCCGGTGGCCGTGCGGGATGTAAGCCTGTGCGATATCCGCCGCGCGCACTGGAAGGTATAGCCGACACGCCGATGTAACCGGCGCACTGAGATAGGAGGGCGATGCATGTACCGTCCCTTTGGTTACTATGCGGATATCGGGGATGTGGAGATCATCGAGCGCGGCGGAGTGCTTAACATGTTCCATCTGGTCATTCCCAACCGCGACCTTGTCGCGCATGCGGTATCCGAGGATGGCCTGACCTGGCGAAGGGTCGCGCCCGCGATTCGCACCGGAGACCCGGGCGCGTTTGACGACGACATGATTCGAACGGTGAGCGTCACGCGGCGCGGGGATGAATACGTGATGCTGTATTCCGCCACGAGCGAGCGCGACGGCGGCGGGGTGGAGCGCACCGGCTGCGCGGTATCCAAGGACCTGCTCGCCTGGGAAAAGGTTCAGGGCTATCCCATCGTCGAGCCGTGCCCCGCGCAGTACGAGGCCCGCGCGGGAAAGGTAGGCGGCGACATCTCTTGGCGCGACCCTAAGCCGTTTTACGAGAACGGTGTATACTATTGCCTGTGGTGCGGGCGAACGAACGTCGGCCCCGCCATGCTGCGCGGTTGCGCGGCGTTGGCCGAATCTTCGGATCTGATCGGGTGGCAGCAAAAGACCCCGCTGTTTTTTCCGTCGTCATGCTATGCGATGGAGTGCCCTCAGCTGTATAAGATCGGGGATAAGTATTACCTGATCGCCTCGTTGATGGAGGATCGGAGCCAGCGTTACTGGATGGCCGACCACCTGTACGGCCCCTATGTGGCTCCGCCGGGCGGCACGCTGCTCTTTCCGCCCGGAACGCATTACGCCGCCCGGTTGGCCAACTTTGCGGGGCGCGATGCCCTGGCCTGTTGGACATTTGCGCTGGAGGACGGGCCTAGTCCGTTCGGCCTGAAGGTTACGTCCGGCGCGGTGATCAAATACGTGCCCGCACTGCTCGAGGTTCGCCAGGAAGCGGACGGCAGGCTGTCGCTTGCAACGTGGCATCGCTGGGACGACTATGCGATGGAGCCGCCGCAACCTGTCGGGCCTTGGTCGTCCTTTGTAGGCGCCGCGCCGTTGTGTGCACAGGGAAGCGTTTCTTTCGCGAGCCCCGGCGGCATGTCCATTGCGCGCGCGCAGGGAGAGCATGAAAATTTTGCGCTGCGGGCGACTTTGCGCATTGAGGGCGATGTGGGCGGGCTGGTTTTCCACGGCCAGCCCGAGGGGTATATGGCGCGGCTCGAGCTGGAGCCGCAAAGCGGCGAGGCGCGGCTCATCCTCAACGCGCCGGCCCGGCGTGCCGACGGCAACGCATGGTTTTCCCATCGCGTGCTGGCGAGCCGATATATTGCCGATGGCCTCCGGGACGAAGTGGAGGTGCTGCTGCGCTCGGTGAACGGTGAAATCGAGGTTTCGATCGGCGGCAAAGTACAGTTTTCGACTGTGAGCACCGCGCTTACATGCGGTTTTGTCGGCCTGTTCGCCCAAGGGGCCGCCGTTTGGGCACGCGAGGTCTCTCTGCAGCGCATGCGCGCGCCGGCGCCGCGGTACGGGTCGCCGTGAAATTTTGATCTGCCTAGGGCGTGTCCGCAAAAAACAGGCTTTCTCGTGCTGTTCATAGTGAATGTTGTAGGTATAGGCTCTGCTTTGCACCTGCGCAAACCATGTATTTGCGCGGGTGCCTTGTTTATTCCGGCTATGTGATTTGCGGCATGGCATGGTTTTGCCGCGAGAACAGCATAACCTTCGATCGCCATAAGTGCCGCATGAAAGGCGAAGGCTGGGAGGAACGCAAGTGGCTTTTTGGGCAAGTTCAGGATACGCCGCTGCGAGAGAATGTTTAAAACGCCCAAATGACGGTGGCGGAAGCCGCCAGGATGCTTGGCCATTCTTTTGCCGCACGGAACAGACCGGTGCCGCGCCGGCCTCATATCGCAGGCGGCGACGCGAGGGAAGGGGAGGATGCGCAGGATTTGTCGGGGCAACGTTCATTTCATTCTAGGCAAGCATAGGCATGATCTGAAGCCATCCGGCTTCGGATCATGCCTATTAGGCGGTATCGTAGAGCGGCGTCCCTCTACCCCTCGAACTCGCTTGCCAGCATATCCATATAAAGCACGTCGAGATACCGAGGGTTTTTAAATTCCGATTCGCGCCGTCGTCGTGACTCTCGTAAGCCTACCTTCTTTTAGCATGCAATGCCCGCGCTATTGTCCGGGTGAACGTTGATCATGATGTTGTGATGATTCAATGTTTTTAATCCATACTC
>JAVBNW010000013.1:0-56770 GCA_031551255.1 Eubacteriales bacterium
GGGCAAGGAGGCGTAAGGAAGCGACCCTTCGGGATACGCCTTCGGCGTGAAATGCCTTAAGCTACGCTGACCTAAGCTCGACGCCGCCTTGCGGGAAAAGATCCGCTCGATCGCTCCGCTTTTGGGGTTGGACGACTATAAAACTCCGGGCAGCTTACGGTGCCCGGAGTTTTGAGAATACGCCCGAAAAAACCATGCAGGTTATCCTTTATAAGCTATCGCATCGAGTTGAAACAAGAGCCCATCTTGCCCGCCGCGATGAGCGAACTCCGTCTGAATCGACTTTCTTGCCGGGTACTTTCCACGAAACCTTTCCGCGAGTATCTTTTCCATGATGGGGATATCCCAAACATCTCTGAACAGGGCATCGAATTTGACGACCGATTCCAGCGTTAAGCCGATGGAAGTGAGTCTTTGGCTTAGATGATCAAATGCGCCGTTGATCTGGTTTTCTATCGGTTGCCCAATGTTTCCAACGCAATAACTTACAAACACAAAGTCGCCCGCTTCGACCATACCGGAGGTTGCCCATTCTTCGTTTATATCGTGCCTAACTATTTCTGACATCATACAACCTCCACGAATTCAATCGTCAGAAAACCATGGCCTACTGTCTTTTGATAGGCAACAGCAAATCGATTTGCAATGGTTCCGGATGGTTTCCGGTAATGATTCCATGATAGTTCAACGTTTCTTCAAGAACCCATTCTCGGTTCGCCGTTTCTGGCGTCGATCGGCATGCCCAATCTACGGCAATATTGTTTTGTCGTTGAACCCATTGCTTTAGTAAAACCCATTCGTCATATGCCCCGCAAGGAATCGTATGCGCAGCATATAAACCGCCGTGAAACTGCCGTTTTATCATAGGAGCGGGGACATGAATATCCTCCGGAACCGTCAACCACAATTCGAACCCATCATGAATCTCGCTGGCGAATTTGTGGGCAAGGACGTTGAAACGGCGTATATCCGGTTTTTGCTCGATCAGCTTGGCCGACAGGGATACAAGCGTTTCTTCCGCGGCATCCACATCGCTAGGGTCGTTGCAGTGATATGCGGCGACCGCCATCGGCGGCAGATAGAGAAAGCGTACGTCTCTTTCGGTCAATTTATCCAGTCTTTCATTCGCTCTATTTAGCCCTTCTATGGTCGTACCCTCCTTAAAATTTACTTTGGAGACCGTTAAGGAATCCACGATTTCCGATAGGCTCTCGTCGTCCAACATCCGCAATTTCGCGCCCTTGCCGCTTAAGCGCTGGGCGATGGTTTGGATTACGGACTTGATTGTCGATAAGGCGGCAATCTCGTCGTCTATTTCATATAGATTCTGTTGGAACACCTCCATGGCCAATGCTACATCTTCATCCCGCAATATCTCGGCGATTTGCTTTAGCGGGATTCTGAGCTTGCGCAAGATGACAATTTGCCGGATCCTTTTCATGGCATCTTCGCTATAGAAGCGGTAGGAACTCTCTCTTTTCTTTTCGCTGGTGATCAGCCCAATTTGCTCATAATAGCGCAACGTCCTTACGGAGATATTGAAGTGCTTGGAGACTGTGCCGATCGGTTGCAACTCCATAACGGTTCCTCCTTTCATCTTTAGTGTACAAGCTTACGCGACGTCAGAGTCAACAGGCAAAACAAAAAATGTGTCGGAGACGCCACGAGTCCTAACGCATAATTTTCTAAACCTTTCTTCGCCAGAACGATATGGAGTATTTCTCAATGAAATTATGCATCGTAATCTTGAGGCCAACATCCAGCAACGCCATGCGTTTTTCAACGGTGCATGCCGGATGGCGCAACGAGGAATGAAAATTACGCGGATGCCATCCGACATCGCCCTTGCTCCAGCCTTGCGTTTCGCCTTGCTTTGCAGGCATTTTCGCAGCAAGATCACTTCGGGGATGGATCGATAGAGCGCGTGTGCAATCCCCCCGGCGATGCAGGCGCTGGTATCGCTGTCACCGCCAATGGAGATGGATTTGCGTGTGGCGCTTTCGTAATCATCCAACTCCAGAAATGCGACGATGGCGGGTGGCGCACAATAGCTTGCCCGACTATCAAACTCATAGTCGGCACGAATGCTTTTTAGCGTAAAATCGAGCTTGTAACCATACATTTGGTCGTGAATTTTCTGATGTCCTGCATGTTTGCGCCCGCGTTTGCCAAATAGACGCAGCCCGCTACCGCCTTTGCCCCTTGCATAGCCTCGCGGTGGTCATGAGTATACATACAACTTATTCCGGCCTCTTTCAAAACAGCGCTTAGCTTATCCAAGGCATATCCTATGGGCGCTGCGCGCATGGCGGCTCCGTTTCCGTAACTTTTCCGTACCGTAAGCGTTTTGCTTTTCGCCCAATCCGAAAACATTTGGCTGAAGCCGGTACCCGGAAAACGCGAATACTACTGCTTAATCCTTGCGGCGTACTCTCTCGCCGCCTGTTTTGAGCGCAACAATCCATGAACGTTTTCACAGCAAAGAAGCTTGTCCGCCACGGCGGCCGTCATCACGGCATCATCCGTAAATCTACTGTCGCGCCCAAACAACATAAAATCTTCATTTTTAACATTATGCCATTCATAAACGGAGCCAATCACATCGCCGCAAATCGAACCGATCATGGATGCATCCCCTACAAATCATCCTTGCTATGAAAATAGTAGATGCCTACGCTTAGAACGCTTTTGGCAAGGACGATGCCTTCACCACATGGCCAACAACGCCTTTCGGTATGCGTCCTTTGCGATCTCGTAAAATTCGTCGCTCACCGCCGCAAACGCCTCCATCATGACGCCGCTGTTGATCTCAAGCACTAGCGATTGGCGGGTAGACTCGTGATCGACGTCAACGATATCGACCGACGCAAACCGGACGCCGCAGGCCGCTGCCGCGTCCACCGCCAGCTTTTCCAGCCTTTTCGCTATCGGGCTTGACAAATCCACAAGCTTAGGCGCCGCCCCCCTGCCCAAATTGTGCATCCAGCCGACGCTCACGTTTTCTCCCCGCGCAAGGACTTGCTCCGCCGCCAAAAGTTCCCCCTCGTGGGTGGGGTATTTTTCCGCCACGAGCACGGCTATGGTCGAGTGCCCATCGCCGGTAACAAACGGCAACTTTTTTTCGTATATCACAAGCGCCCGCCCATGAAGCAGCACGACGCGGTGCTCCGAATGTATATCGTAATATCGGCACACCGCCATGCTTCGGTTCGAAGAGAAAATTTGCGCCGTCGCGTTTTCAAGGGCCGCGAGGCTGTCTACGCGGTATATTTGATTGCCCCCGGTCCCCTCATTGGGCTTTAGCACCAGCATTCGTTCGCTTTTGAGCATGCCGGCCAATTCCATCCAGTTTCCATGTCCGCCCGTATACTTATGGCCGGACGGATGCATGAAAAAGCGATGGTGCACACAGGGTACCCCGCAACCAGCTATCAACGCGGATGCCGCCGCCTTATCCGTGCATACGGCGGCGGATGTCGCCGAATTCAAGGGAAATCCATACCCGAACACCACCCGGCTTTCGCCGTTTTTCATCAGCCTAAATACCCAATCATGCGAAAAAGATTGATATTCGATTTCGTATTCACAGCAAACCTCGCGTAGGATGCGCACAAGTGCGCGTTCGCTATTTTTCATGAGCATCGCCAACTTTCGCTTTGCGTTTTTATCGTCGCCGAGCCCCAAGATGAGAAGGTTCGGGCGGCCGGTTTCTCGCCAGTCAAAATCATAACATAAAACCGCAGCCGGCGATATCGACTGCGGTTTTATTGCGCTTTTTCCGGCAATGGAGGTTTTGTTCATACCCTCTGCGCGCCTTTACGCAAGCTTAGTTTTAGCGCGTCACTCCACCGTGACGGATTTGGCCAGGTTGCGCGGCTTGTCGACGTCGCAGCCGCGCTCAACGGCGATATGGTACGCGAATAGCTGCAAAATCACCACTGACAGAAGCGGCATAAAAAGATCATCCGCCTCGGGCAACCTAATGATATCGTCGTACAAATCCGGATCCACATCAGCTCCGTGCGAGGCGACGATGAGCACCTGGGCACCGCGCGAGCGCACCTCTTTTACGTTGCTGACGATCTTCGCATGTAGATGGGCCTGCGTGGCCAGCGCGACCACCGGCACGCCCTCGGTAATCAGCGAAATGGTGCCGTGCTTAAGCTCGCCCGCCGCATAAGCCTCGGAATGTATGTAGGAAATCTCCTTAAGCTTGAGCGAGCCTTCCAGCGCCATAGCGTAGTCGAGCCCGCGCCCTAAGTAAAACAGGCTATGCGCCGTGCTGTAGCGCGGCGCGAGCGCGGCGATGGCGTCGGCGTTCGCGAGGGCTTCGCGCGTCTTTTCCGCCGCGTTGAGCAAGCCCTTCGTAAGCTCCGTTGCGGCCGCGCGGTCGAGCCTTTCCTGAGCAAGCCCAAAGGAGATGGCGATCAGGTATAGCATGCCGATCTGTACCGAATACGCCTTCGTGCTCGCCACGGCGATCTCCGGCCCGGCATAGGTGTGCAGCACGTTGCCCGCCTCGCGGGCGATCGAAGAGCCGATGACGTTGACGATCGCCATCGTGTCGATGCCCTGCGCTTTGGCAAGCCTAAGCGCCGCCAGCGTGTCGGCCGTTTCGCCGGATTGGGAGATAACGATCACCAGCGAGTTTTCCGCAAACCTTGGGTCGCGATAGCGGAATTCCGACGCAAGGTCTACCTCGACAGGCACCCGCGCCAGCTTTTCGATGAGCGCCTTTCCGATGATGCCCGCGTGATATGCGGTGCCGCACGCGACAATGTACACGTGCCCGTACTTTTCGAAAAAATCCTCCGGCAACCCGTCGGCGCTGAAATCCGGCAGATTGCCCGCGATGCGCGGGTGGACGGTATCCGCGAGCGCCTTGGGTTGCTCGAAGATCTCCTTGATCATAAAATGCGCATAGCCGCTCTTTTGCGCCTGGGCGATGTCCCAATGCGCGGTGAGCCTCTCCTTGTGAACCGGCTTTCCATCCACGCCGAACACTTCGACGGATTCGGGCTTCACGACGGCAATTTCACCCTCATCGAGCAGATAGTAATCGCGGGTGTGCTGCAAAATGGCGGGCACATCCGATGCGATATAGTTGCCCTGCGCGCCGAGCCCCACGATCAGCGGGCTATCCTTGCGCACCGCGTAGATCGCGCCGGGGTGGTCGGCAAAGAGCATGCCCAGCGCATAAGAGCCTTCCAGCTCCTTCATCGCCGCGCGTATCGCGACAACAGGATCGCCGCGGTAGTAATAGTCGATCAGTTTGAGCGCGCATTCGGTATCGGTTTGGGAGACAAACGAATACCCCTTTTCCGTTAAAAAGCGCTTGATCGAAAGATAGTTTTCGATGATGCCGTTGTGCACGAGGGAAAGCTTTTCGGTTTCATGCGGGTGAGAGTTTATATCCGAGGGCTCGCCGTGCGTCGCCCAGCGGGTGTGGCCGATGCCACAAGTCCCCTCGGGCTTGCCGACCGATTCGATCTTCGTCTGCAAATCCTCCAAGCGGCCCTTCGCCTTAACCGTTGTAATGCCCCTACCTGAAAACACCGAGATGCCCGCCGAATCGTAGCCGCGGTAGGCGAGGTTGGAAAGGCCGTCAAGCAAAATATCGGCGGCCTGGCGGGCGCCGGTAAAACCAACGATTCCACACATAAGGGATTCTCCTATCTTCCTGAAAACATTTTACATTTTATTGCCCACGAGCCGGAATTTGTCGGGCGGTTATCCGCCAATTTGCCCGGCTCTGACGCTTTGGGCGAAGCGGAGGGGCATCCGCCGAAATTTTCGATACTCCCCTCACCTCGTCAGCCGCACAAAGTGCGGCGCTGGCGCTTTTGCACCCTGGACGCGCATCCGGCCCGCTTGAGGCGATGCGCCGGAAAACTCAAGTTACAACCCTCCTTTCCTGGCGTTCCGACAGGGTTAGGATTTAGGATTCGTCAGGGAATTTTTTCCGTCCGGCGAGGAGGCGAAGCGAGGCCGTAGCTACG
The DNA here is from genome assembly GCA_031551255.1 of Eubacteriales bacterium. Taxonomy (GTDB): domain Bacteria; phylum Bacillota; class Clostridia; order Christensenellales; family UBA1750; genus JAVBNW01. The sequence goes on from JAVBNW010000013.1 coordinate 6,000, forward strand.
CCGAGTAGAGAATGACGAAGCCGGATAGGAAAAGACCCGCTCGGAAACTAAAGTATAATCCTGTCAGATCACTAGCCGTCGGTCTTCATCACCCCCTTTCTGAACATTGTACGCATCTACTGTGCCCGTTGCTGTTAAAACTTATCGAACGGCGAAAAAGTGTCGCGCAATGTCGCGCATTCCATAGCATGATGGAGACGGAGGTGGAACCTATGACGTGGGATCGCGGCGACAAAACTCTTTGGAGGCTGGATCTTCTCGATGAAACCATCGAAAAACTTATCGCGGCGCAAATCGCGCTGCGCCTGATGGGCGGCGCGTGGGCGCAGGATTTCCTTGCGCTACGCGATATGCTTACTTCCCTGACGCGCGAGCGAGATGCGCTCGCGGCGCGGGCGATAAAAGGCGCCGGAGCGGAAACGGAAGCCGCGCTTGATGAGCTTCGCGCGGGCATTATCGAGCAATTGCGGCTGGAGCGATAAAGGGCTTGGCAGGCGGGTTGCGTATCTCTCAGCCGTCGCCCGCCCTTTGTATGCCCAGCGTATCGACGGTGTACGGCTTGGTAAGCATGAGCTCGGACAGGGGCACGATTTCATAGCCCTGCTCTATAGCTCCCCCAAGGATGCGCGCAAGCGCGGGCACAATGCCCTTTGAATTCGTATGTAAAAGCACGATGCCCCCGGGATGCAGGCCCTTGAGCACCCGCTGCGCGACGACATCCTCGCCCTCGCCGCGCCAGTCGATCGAATCGATGGACCACTGCACGGCTTCGTACCCAAGGCCGCGCGCGGCGCTTATCACGGCGTCGTTGTATTCTCCGTACGGCGCGCGAAACAGCGTTGGCGCAGCGCCGGCAAGCGCGGCGATCTTTTGGCCTGCGGAGGCGATATCCTTAGCTATGGCATCCTTGCTCATATTGTTCATATGCGGGTGCGCGTCGGAGTGATTCTCCACCGCGTGGCCCCGGGCGGCGATCGCCGCGAGCGCGTCTGGATAACGATCCGCCCAACTGCCCAGCACAAAAAACGTTGCCGAAACATCCGCGTCGTCAAGGGCGTCCAAGATACCGGGAATGTCCTCGTCTCCATCCGCGGCGTTGAGCGTGACGCTGATCGCCTTTTTTTGCGTATCGACGCTGTACACCGGCACGAGCTTGCCTCTGTCCGCCGCTGCCGGACGCGAGGAATTGCTCATCAACAACGCCGCCACCACAATGGCCGCCAGCAAGGCCAACCCCAATGCAACCGCCAGAACATATTTCTTTTTCTTTCCGGCCTGAAGTACCACAATACGCATAGTCGCACCCCCATGCGGATGCATATGCGGGGGAGAAGGCCGGTATGCGGCCGGACGACCGCGCCTCCATGCAGCGCCGAAACCTTTTAGCGCGCTTTGCGGCGCTTGAGAAAAGCTAGCGGTATTCGATCACCTCGTCCGCCTGCTTGCGCGGCCGCAAGGCGGGCGATTCGGCGGGGTAGCCAAGCGGGGTAATCGCCACGATGCTTATATCGTCCTCAAGCCCGAGCGCGTCGCGCATCTTATCCTCGCGATAGCTGGCCATCCAACAGGTGCCCAGGCCGAGCTCCCACGCCTGAAGCATCGCGCATGTGGTGGCGATGGATACGTCGATGCTGTCGGCCCTATGGCCGTTGGTCATCACGCCCTGCTTTGTGCCGCACGCCACGAGGATGACCGGGGCCTGGGCGAGCCAGTCGGGCGAGCCGAGCGTCGCCGCGCATACGCGGGCGCGGGCCTTAGAATCGCTCACGGCGATGAGCTTCCAGTTTTGCGAATTGCGGGCGGAAGGGGCAGTCCGAAAGGCCTCGCACACTGCGGCGAGCTTTTCGCTTTCGATGGGAGCGGAGGCATACCCCCTGATGCTTCTGCGGTTTTTTACGGCTTCCATAACGGTCACGGCAAATCCACCTTTCTCTAATTACGTCTCTTTGATCATATCATAGGAAAACAAGGCGCGCTATAAAATCAACGGCGCATATGGTATAGTATAGTTGCCTAACCCCAAAAGCAGAGCATGCGAGCGGATTTTTTCCCGCATGGCGGCGTCGAGCTTCAATCAGCGTTGCTGCCGGCCACGCCTCCTTCCGCCTCCTTGCCCTGCAAAAAGCTCCCGCTCGTCTGCCCCGTTTTTGAAGTCGGCCGACCATACTTTCATCGGAGGTGGGCGCATGAAGCGCAAGCACATCGCAATCATCGTCATCGTCGCGGGGCTGGGCGTCGTGGCGTTTCCGTTCGCGCGCACGTTGCTGAACGATTGGCAGACCTCGCAACTGCTCACGAAGCTCGAAACCGGCGAAACGCTTGTGGTGGATATACAGCAGCCCAAAGAAGGGGACATCGAAAACTGGTCCGACTTTGACGGGTTGGATACTTTCGAATACGAAGACGACCTGATGGACGGCGCCGTGTACTTCGAGGGCGAGGTGGCGGATGCCCAGGTGGAGGTCGGGCTGGATGACGGCGCGGCCGACCCGGACGCCGTGGCTGAAATCGGCGAAATGGCGCTGGACGAACAAGTAGAGGCCGTCGCGCTGGATGTCGAAGGGCTCAAGAAAAAGCGGCTGGTGGCGATCGGCAAAATCGAAATCCCGTCCATCGACGCCAACCTGCCGGTCGTGGAGGGCGCGGGCTCCACGGAACTGCACTATGCCATCGGCCACGTTGTCAACACCGCGGATTTCGGCCGCAGCGGCAACTGCGTGCTGGCCGGCCACCGCAACTATACCTACGGCTCGATGCTCAACCGCCTGGGAGAGGTAGCCCCGGGAGACCCGATCATCCTGACCATGCGCGACGGAACCATTGTCAATTACGAAGTATACGAGTGCGTCGACGTGCGCCCGGGCGTGAAGGAGATCACGAATTTCCACCGCAACGAAAGCCGCCTGACGATCGTCACCTGCACCCCCGTCGGGGTTGCGACGCACCGCCTGCTGGTGCGCGCGCACGTGGTATCCATCGTGCCCCCGACGGCGTAACGGCCTTGAACGTATCCCCCGCGCAGCCCTTGAGCAAAATCATGCTTAAGGGCTGCCGCTATAAGTAACATAAGATAGATTCCTGGGCACATTTGCAAACGGGAGAAGAAGCCCCTGTTAAATATACATCTTCACGTGCTTTATGCATTGACAAGGCCGGTGGTTATCGTATATACTTCCGAAAATTTACCCAATCCAACGACGCGTGAAAGGGGCGATTGTCTTGTCGGAAATGAAAATCCGCGAGGGACTGACTTTCGACGACGTACTGCTGATTCCGCGACGGAGCGAGGTGCTCCCGCGCGAGGTCGATCTGAGCGTGCAGCTCACCCGCACGATACGGCTAAACATACCGCTTTTATCCGCAGCCATGGATACCGTGACCGACGGCCGCCTCGCCATCGCGATTGCGCGCGAAGGCGGGCTGGGCATCATCCACAAGAACATGACCGTAGGCGAGCAGGCCGCACAGGTAGATAAGGTCAAGCGCTCCGAGCACGGCGTAATCACGGATCCGTTCTTCCTTTCGCCGGATCATCTGGTATCCGACGCGATGGCGCTGATGGAGCGCTACCGCATTTCGGGGGTTCCGATCACCCGCGAAGGGCTGCTGGTTGGCATCCTGACCAACCGTGATCTGCGCTTTGAGACCGACTTTTCCCGCAAAATCAGCGAAGTGATGACCAGCAAAAACCTCGTAACCGCCCCTGTGGGCACCACGCTTGACCAGGCGCAGGAAATTTTGCGCAAGCACAAAATCGAAAAGCTGCCCATCGTAGACGAAAAGGGCATGCTGCAGGGCCTGATTACCATCAAGGACATCGAAAAGGCGATTCAATACCCCTTCTCCGCCAAGGATGGAAACGGCCGCCTGCTCGCGGGCGCGGCGGTGGGCATCGGCAAGGACACCCTCTCCCGCGTGGACGCGCTAGTGCAGGCGAAAGTCGACATCATTGCGGTGGATTCCGCGCACGGCCATCACATCGGGGTTCTGAACACCGTAAAAGAAATTAAAACAAAATATCCGGATCTTCCGGTGATCGCGGGCAACGTGGCCAGCGCCGAAGGCGCGCGCGATTTGATCGCCGCCGGGGCGGACTGCATCAAAGTCGGCATCGGCCCGGGCTCCATCTGCACCACCCGCGTGGTGGCGGGCATCGGCGTTCCGCAGATCACCGCCATCATCGATTGTGCGACGGAGGCGGATAAGCACGGCGTCGCCATCATCGGCGACGGCGGCATCAAATATTCGGGAGACATCCCCAAGGCCATCGCCGCGGGCGCCACGGCCGTGATGGTAGGCTCTTTGCTCGCAGGCACCGACGAGGCGCCGGGCCGCACGGAGATCTTCCAGGGCCGCTCGTTTAAGGTGTATCGCGGCATGGGTTCCGTCGGCGCGATGGACCAGGCTTCCGGCTCGGCCGACCGCTACTTCCAGCAAGATCAAAAAAAGCTGGTGCCCGAGGGCGTCGAGGGGCGCGTGCCTTTCAAGGGGCCCTTGACCGACACCGTGTATCAGCTGATGGGCGGGCTGCGCGCGGGCATGGGCTACTGCGGCACGCCGAACATTGCGAGCCTAAGGCGCGACGCGCAGTTTGTGCGCATCACCAACGCGGGCCTGCTCGAGAGCCACCCGCACGACATTTACATTACGAAGGAAGCGCCGAACTATACAAAAACGACCGACTAAGAGCCGGTCGGGCGGATTGCTGCTGATTTTATTATTGATATGCGGTAGCAATCCGCCGGAGCCTGACTCGAGAGCGTCGCATCATGACAGCGGCATCAACTTACGCGCTTATTTTCCATAGCACTCCCATTTCTTCACGATTGTCCGCTATGTAAAGGCAAGCTGTCTATGGCCAAAAGGAGATACTGTAATGAACGCTAAGGATATGCTGATACAGTCATTGGATATAATTCGCGTCGAAGAAAACGCGGACGAAACCAGCTATACGGAAAGAGTTATCGACGTGGACCCGGACACAAAAATAGAAGATTTACGCGACTATCATTTAGCAGAGCAAACCCGCCATTTGCGTTCCATAAAAAAATACTGCCAATTTTTATCCGCTTTAGCCGGAATATCTGTAATCGCGTTCATTGCATTTTCAGTATTGCTTTAGTCATCTTCTTCTATTTTCGCAGGTTCGCAATGTATCGTAACCCCATCAATCATATGATTACCCCGCGGTGCCTGTGGGCATCGTACCCTATTTATTGTAAGATGGTGGCAACGATACGTCGCGGCCCCGTCTTTTTTTCGTCGTTTTCTATCCATAAAACCGCCGCAGTGGTTTAATGGAAGAGGAGGAGCTACACAGTGAACGAGCTTCCGTGCCGCAGCACGGAAGCGAGCGATATGAAGCTCGCGACGACGAGTTGCCCCATTTCTCGTCTTCGTCGTAGCTTGCCACTCCTCAAAACCGCCTCAGCGGTTTTGAGGAAGAGGAGGGGCCACGAAGCGTAAAAAATCCCAGTGCCGCAGCGCTGGGATTTCGGAGCGTAGTGCGCCCCGACGAGCTTCCGCGTAAAAAATCTTAAGTTATAAGCAATCAGTCAGACTCACCGCCGCGTCGACTACGCGCTCCACCGTAAACCCAAACTCCTTAAACAATGTCCCCGCCGGGCCGGAAGCGCCGTAGTGGTCGATGGTGACGACTTCGCCATCCAGCCCCACGTATTTGTGCCAACCGAACGAGGACGCCGCCTCCACGCCGACCCGCGCGCGCACCGCCGGCGGAATGACTTGGTCGCGATAGGCCTTGGCCTGCTGCTCGAAGACCTCCCAGCAAGGCATGGAGATCACCCGCGCCTCGATGCCCTGAGCGCGCAGCTGTCCCTGCGCGAGCATGCAAAGTTCTACTTCCGAACCGGAGGCCATCAGCAAAACATCCGGCACGGGCTTGTTCGCATCCGACAGCACGTACGCGCCCTTCATCGCCTCCGGGCCGCTGTTTTCGTACAGCGGAAGATCCTGCCGGGTCAGCGCGAGGGCGGTGGGGCCTTTACGGGCGAGCGAGCACGCGTACGCCGCCGCAACCTCTTTTGAATCGGCCGGGCGGAACACCGCCATGCCCGGCACCGAGCGCAGCATCGCAAGCTGTTCGATGGGCTGGTGGGTGGGGCCGTCCTCCCCTACGCCGATGGAATCGTGGGTGAGCAGGTACAGCACCGGCAGCTCCATCAGCGCGGAAAGGCGCATCGCGTGCTTCATGTAATCGCTGAACACGAAGAACGTCGCGCAATACGCGCGCAGGCCGCCGTGCAGCGCGATCCCGTTGCAAATCGCGCCCATCGCGTGTTCGCGCACGCCGAAGTGCATGTTGCAGCCGGCATAGTCCTCGGCGGAAAAATCTCCGCGGCCCTTGACATAGCTCTTGTTGGAAGGCGAAAGATCCGCCGAGCCGCCGATCAAGTTCGGCATCAGCGCCGCAACACGGGCGAGCGCCTCGCCGGAGGAATTGCGGGTGGCGGCCTTGCCGGAGAACTTCCAGAAATCCTCGTCATGAAGCACGTCGGGCACGGCGCCGCTTTGCCACGCCAGCCATTGCGCGTGCAGCTCGGGGTATTCCTTGCCATAGCGCGCGAGAAGGTCTTCCCACTGCGCCTGCGCCTTCGCGCCGTTGGCGGCGATTTCCCCGGCGTGCGCGTATACATCCTGCGCTACCACGAAGCTCGCCTCCGGGTCAAAGCCCAGGGTTTTCTTCATGGCCGCGAGGTCGTCCTTGCCCAGCGGTTCGCCGTGCGCGGAGGCCTTGCCTTGCCTTGGCGAGCCGTAGCCGATCTTGGTGCGCACCTGAATCAGCGACGGGCGCGCGTCGGCCTTCGCGGCCGCAATCGCCGCCGCAATGGCCGCGACGTCGGTGCCGTCCTCCACGCGCTGCACGTGCCAGCCGTACGCCTCGTAGCGCTTGCCCACGTCTTCGGTAAAAGCGATGGACGTCGAGCCCTCGATGGAAATATCGTTCGAATCGTACAGCACGATCAGCCTGCCGAGCCCAAGCGTGCCCGCCAGAGAGCACGCCTCGCCGGAAATGCCCTCCATCAGGCAGCCGTCGCCCACGAGCGCATAGGTAAAGTGGTTGACGATCTCCATGCCGGGTTTGTTGAACAGCGCCGCCAAGTGCCGTTCGGCGACCGCGAAGCCCACCGCGTTGCAAACGCCCTGCCCTAGCGGGCCGGTGGTGGTTTCCACGCCGATGGTGTGGCCGTACTCCGGGTGCCCCGGCGTCTTGGCGCCGTATTGGCGGAAGTTTTTAAGGTCTTCAAGCGTCAGCCCGTAGCCATACAGGTGCAAAAGCGAGTACATCAGCGCGGAGCCGTGGCCCGCGGACAGCACGAAGCGATCCCTGTCGGGCCACTTCGGGTCGGCGGGGTTGTGCTTGAGGGCCTTATCCCACAGAGCGTAGGCCATAGGCGCCGCGCCGAGCGGCAGGCCGGGATGGCCGCTGTTCGCCGCCTGTACCTGATCTGCAGACAGCGTGCGAATGGTGTTGACAAAGCGGATATCGACATTGCTCATGGTTCTTTCCCCTTTAGCGATTCGTCGGCCGCGCCGCTTTTGTTATAAGCCCTGAGGTATTAGGGCAAACGAGGAGCCGCAAAAGAGCGGCGCCGGAGGGCATGCGGGTTTGCCCTGTATCTACATCGATTTTATAGCATTTGTCGAAGCGGCGCAAGCTCCACTTCGCCGCCGAGCGGCCCAAGGATCTCAAGCAGTCGCGCCGCCATGGCCTTGGCCCCTCCGGCCCGCTCGGCCTGAAGGTTGACGGGCAGCACCGGGTCGTGCACCGATTGGCGGATTAAGAACCAGCCGTCCTCGCCAAGGCGCGCGCGCACTCCCTCGGCGCAGTCCGTATCGGCCGTCAGCGCCGGGTCTTCCCGCACCGCGTCGCGCACGGCGCTGAGCGTGCGGGCCGCGTCCGCGGCAAAATCCCGGTTGGCGAGCGTCAGGCGGATCTCCACGTCTTCCGCGGGCTCGCGAAGGCCTTCCATAAGCGCCGTAAAGCTTTGGCCCTTTTCGCGCGCGAAGCGCTTGAGCAGCCACGCCACCAGGTACATGCCGTCGTCCAGAAAGCGATTCTCCGCGAGCGCGCAGTGGCCGCTGGTTTCCAGCGCCGCCGGGCAGTTTATCCCCTCGGCGTTCAGGCGCAGCGCCTCGTCGATCACGTTGCGATAACCGCGCTTATAACGCCTGTGGATGCCGCCCCTCGCACGGATGAACTCCGAAAGCCCCTCGGATGCTACGGAATCGGTGACGATGGCCGCGCCTGGGTGCTCCTTGAGCACAAGCGCGGCAACCAGCGCGATGAGCCTGTCGCGGTTGACGGGCTTGCCGGAGGGATCCACCAGCGCGGCCCGGTCGCAGTCCGCATCGAACATAACGCCCATGTCCGCGCCGGATCTAGCGGTGTGTTCGCACAGCGCGGCGATGGCCCCGGGCTCCTCCGGGTTGGGCGCGTGGTTGGGGAAGCGACCGTCCGGCTCTACATACTGGCCGAACACCTGCGCGCCGAGCGAGATGAGCACCTCGGCAAAAAAACCGCCCGAGCCGTTGCCCGCGTCAAGCGCAATGCGCATGCCGCGAAGCGCGCCAGGGTCGTCTCCGGCGATGAAAGTGCGCAGCGAAGCGCCGTACGCGCCGATGAGGTCAAACGCCTGTACATCCGGCGCGCCGCCCTGTTCAACGGGCCGCATGTCCTCCACCAGAGCACGCAGCTGCGAGGATGTAAGGCCGCCGCGCGGGGTGAAAAACTTAAGCCCGTTGCGCTCGGGCGGCAGGTGCGAGGCCGTGAGCATGATCGCGCCGTCTGCATGCGGCGGGCCCGTTACGGCGGCAAACATGGCCGGGGTGGTTGCAAGGCCGCAATCGACGGCCGCGCAGCCCTCGGTGGCAAGCCCCCGCAAAACGCCCTCGTAAAGGCCTTTCCAGGAAAGGCGCGGGTCGTGCCCCACCGCAACCCGCACGCCGTCTTCGCCCGCTTCGGCCTTGAGCATCGCCGCGAACGCGCGCGTAGCCGCTGCGGCGTCGTTAGGCGTCAACGTCACTTCTTTGCCGTAGCCCTCCAGTGCGACCCCGCGCAGGTCGCTGCCGCTGATTAAGCGGCGATAGCGCTCAGAAGCCATTGTAGGAGGCGACATCCGCAAGCTCTCTTTTAGCGGGCTTGGGAGGATCCCCCGCCGGAGCGCCCACGGAGAAGAGCGACATCATCGTAAAGCCTTCGGGCGCGCCCAGAAGCTTCGCGATTTTCGGATAGGAAGGGTTGTCGTGACAGCCGATCCAGCAACCGGCATAGCCCAGCGCGTGCGCGGCCATCAGCATGCAGGTGGTCGCCGCGCACGAATCCTCGTGTGCGCCGAAGCATTCGGGGCCGGTGAACACCGCGATGCACGCGCCCGCGTCGGCGATGTGCTTGCCGTATTCCATCAGATCGGCGATCTTTTGCTTGAGCATAGGGTCGGTCACCGCAACAAAGCGCCAGCTCTGGCGGTTGATCGCCGTGGGGGCGAGGCGGCCGCAATCTAAAATCGTCTCTAAATCCTCTTGCTTAACGGGCGTGGGCGCATATTTGCGCACGGAGCGACGGGTACGAAGGGCCTCTATGGCATCCATGAACATACCTCCTTATCGATAAGCCTCCGGGAGCGAGGCGTCTTTCGGTCTATTCTATGGGCGGTATAGAGCTTACATAACGGTGCAGGGGCGCAAGCAGCGCCATGAGGCGTGCAAGCTCCCGCACAAATTCCGGGCCGCGCCCAATAGCATCCAGAGAATCGCCGTGGTTGACATAAAAAGACTTCTTCGCATACCACGGCCGAACCTCGGGCGGCACGTCGTCTATGCCCTCGGGCAGCCTGCGGTAGTCGTCTCCGTGCAAGGCAAAGTGTTCGGTAAAGGCGGGCTCTGCAAGCACGGATAGAAAAGCAGACGGGGCGACGCGCAGATGAGCGCGAAATGCCTTCATCGTGGCGGGCGTCGCGTCGTAATAGCCCGAGCCGATATCCCACTTGCCGGCCTGCACACTGAAGTACAGCTCCGGAATCTGCGGCTTGCGCTCGTCTTCCGACCCGCGCACTGAGCGCCAGCTGATCCACATGTGGTCGCGATATGGGGATTTGTCACGGGCAAACCGCGTATCGCGCCGTATGCGGGATACCACGCGCGAAGGCCGCGTTTCCAGCGACGCATCCACCGCCTGCACCGCAAAGGCCAAATCCTCGGCGAGCGCGTAGAGTGGGGCTTTGACACTGCGTTCATAGTCGGCACGGTGCTCCTCAAAAAAAGTCGCATTGTTGTTGAAACGAATTTGCATAAAAAACTCGTCCATGCCCTGTGGGATTCCCAAAAAAGCCAACGATATCCCCCCCACTCTCTAGTATAGCCCGTATTGGAAGGATGTTCAACGAAAAATCGGCAGAAGCGCCTCCGCCGATCTGGTAAGACGAAGAACGCACAGTAAGCGCCGGATTTCTCCGGCGTCCTTTCCCTCGCTTTTGCCGTTTTCTCTACGCTTTACGCCCGATGGGAAACCAGGCTTTTATGCGAAAACTATCCGCGGCAGGGCCTACCGGCTCCACGCTTCGATGCCGGCAATGCCCGGCGTATTCGCGCTCGTAGTCGTCTCAATCATGGATTCATACAGGTTGTTCTTAAGCCATCCGTCCCAATAGAGCTCGTCCATGGATGCATGCGCCTGCGCCCTAGTCGTCTTTGCATCCAAGAGGCAGTCAAACGCCGCATATTCAAATGGCTTAAGGCATATCACATCAAACTCGCCGCCCGGCTTAAGTTGTACGCTGTAAAGGGTGGCTATGATAGCCACTACTAAAATAGCGGCAACCGGCTCATTTGCAAGATTTCTGCTGCTTCGTGGGAAGTGGGTGATACACTCGATATGGGTAGGCGTTTCGCCCGCCCATTTTTCATTGCCAAAAGAGCCGGAAGCGACGCCCACCCGCAAAGATGAAACGCCGCTTCCACCCACAGCGCCCGAAGGCGATGCAAGGAAGGCGTATCACAATTTCCACCGTCCTTCAGGCGTTGCGTGACACGGTGATATCAACAACGAAAGGACGGTTTTTATTATCTCAAGCAGATGATGAAAAGGGAGAGTTGTACGCGAAGTATAACCGGCTCAAAGAGGAAGTCCGGGATGCGGAAGTTATACGGAGGGCTGTGGAGCAGATAGTATGTGCTAAACCAGAAATGAAGCGTATGCAGGAACAAGAAACGCCGTTGACCGCGAAATACAACGTGGACAGGATTGTCGTTGCCGCTCCACCCACTCAAAAGACTCACCGAAAAATCCTGACCGGAACTGTGACCACGCTCGAGTTTTTATCGGCCGAGGCCGCGCAACAGACGCCAATGACGGCTTAGCGGCTGGACGCGTAATGTGCGTTCCAACCATAGGGCTTGGGGGGCTGTGTCACCAATAAGCAGCCCCGATAAATACTGGGCATTGCTTGCCAGCCGCCGATATCCAGTAACCGTTAGCGCAGCCAATGCTACGAACATCCCTAATTTCATTTCATGCTTGGCTATCAATCCCTATGTGGCGGTCAGAAATAGTCATCCGATCAGGAAGAAAAAGGGAGAGAGCTCCTTTTCTTTTCTGCGCAATTATGATAAAATACACGCAGGGTAATGGATTTTTAAATGTCATGTCGTGCGCAGAAAATAGATTGTGATAAAAAGCCACTGGAAATACTGATTTTCAGTGGTTTGCTTATAACTAAATTCGCAGAAGAGGGGGACTAATCGATGAAGCTGGGGAAATACGATATTGGGCCCAGAATATTCTCGTCTATCGGGAAGCTTCTGCGCACCAAAGAAAATCTCAGCTTCGCACAAATCAGGCTGAGTCATATCATCTACCTTCTGCCGTTTGCTCTCATTATTATGCTTCTTGACAGTCGCAATCTATATTTCTTACCAAAAAATAATTTTATGGGCATCGATGCTTTAACGACCGCTTATGCGAGCTACGCTGTCGGAACAATTACTGTGCTGCTTTTCTTTATGAAAAAGCACCGGATGGGCTTTAGAATATTTACCGTTCTTGCCGCGTCTTGTTTTTTGCTTTGGCTTATTCTACCCGAAGGCGATTTCAAAACGTTGGCCATGTTTCTCGTTCAGTTTGGGATAGGGGGCGGGGCGGCATATGCCGTCTATGCGCATGTTTTTGTGCTCAATAACGCCGAGAGACTTTTGTCCACTTTTTTAGTCACCTTGAATTATGGCTTTATTTTCTTGCGAGGCGATGGACCAGATGCGCTTTATTCCATATTTCTTCCCGCCGTATTGATATCGATCCTAACTTTTTGCGTGTTCAGGTTTCAGCCAAGTATGCTTTCCAACCCTTCGGACGAGGTGTCCATTGAGCCGCCCAAAAGCATATACATATGCCTAACCGTGCCCTTCGCCTTCCACACAATACAGTCCTTTGGCGAGGTGCTTGTGAATAATTTCACAACAGGAAGCAATGATGTGCGTGGGATTGGACTGATTGTTGCTGTTTTATTGGCTTTAGTTATACAATTCGGATTTAGACGCAATGTCTGGTACATGCTTAACTTCTTCCTTGTCTTTACCTTGCTGGGAACAACATTGATTGCGATTCCGGCTAATCCCGATGTTCAATCCATCGGAAAATTGCTGTTTGGCATGGGAGACGGACTCGGATTTATGACAACCTTTTATATCATAGGGATGATAAAAAAATATCGGAACTTTAAGTTTTTTTGGATCATTACAACCGCGGTCACTTTGGAATTAATTGTGGCGATACTCGCCGCCGATTCGGTTTTCCGCTTTTGGCAGGACGCGTTATCTCTGATAACCATTGGCGTTACATTCTTATATTTATGTTTCGTCATGTTCTTTTCTCCTGCATTTCAACGCAATATCTTCGACTCTGACTGGATCGACGATTTTAGTAAGCCGGATATGACCTATATCATGAAGAAAATTGATGAAGTCGATAAATTTGCCGGCCTCAAGCTTTCCCCCCGCGAGAAGGAGGTTACCCTGCTGTTGTTGCGCGGACTGACGGCAAGGCAAATAGCAGCTTCTATCGGCGTTATGGAATCGACCGTGAACGGCTACTGCAAAACATTATACAGAAAGCTGAACATAAACAGCCGTATGGAGCTATTCGCCCGGTTCGGAATTATTGAAGATCACAGGGAAGTTGGTATAGGCTTCAAGCCCGAATAATGGTATGACATCAATTCTCGAAAGATTGCAGAAGCGTTGAAAATACAGCATTATAAGCCGTTCCCCATGAATTGGGGGAGCGGCTTTTCGCTGCAACCCATGAAATGAGGAATTGAGATTCCCGGCAGCCCCCGTAATAATTAGCCTATGAATCGTGGCGAGGGGTGAAAATTTTGTTACGCCTTAATGATCTGTTTAAGAGTCGCGGCACCGGCCCGCCTCACATCAGCAGAATGAACACATCCGAGGAAAAGGCCAGCAGGCTTAAAACATTATCCCATCAAGAACGAGAGATATATCATTGGTTGTTTGAAGGCTATAGCGAAAGCTGGACAGCCGAAACCATCGGTCTTGAAAAAGGCGAGGCAATGAAAATTTTCGATGATATCCATCGGAAATTAGGCATTAGGAACTCACATGAAATCATTGTTTTTTATGCTCCGATCGATTTGAAAATAATTGATTAGGAAGGAAAATAGATGAAGAAACTACTGGCATTTTCGATGATGCTCACACTTATATTCTCACTCGCCGCATGCGAAACAAAAGCCCCCGACAGAAGTGAAATCACTAAATCCCATAAGGCAAGCGCCGCTATGCAAGGCAGCGGCGTAACGCAGGAACCTGATTCGCAAGAAGCTTCAACCGACAGCGATGCAACGGATATCACAGCTTTTATTGTCACGCCGCCAGACGGCTGGAAAACGATAGACGGTTCCGAGATCAGCGATGTAATGGACATGAAGATTTTCGTTTCAAATAATGATGAAGTAAACAGCGCGGTTTTTAGCCCGTTTCCACTAGACGATTGGTTTGTCGACAAGGACTCGCCGGAACAGTATATGTTAATATTTTCCAGCGAAGCATATAAAGAAAAATTTGAAGTTAAGGGGATCTCGTTGCCGTACGCCAAGAATGCCGTGGCTTTAATCGGGAAACCCGTTGATGAAAATACACAGCTACGCAGCGCAATTTACTACATAAACCTTCCCGGCAGCGATGATTTCTCAGTGGCCATTAGCATTAAATCAATGGATTTTGACGAAGCCATTAAGGCATGGGAAACCAGCCTGCAAGATATCCAGGTGAAATGAGCCGACAGGGAGAGGGTAAAAATGAAAAAAATAATTAGCATCATCCTTGCGCTTATTTTCATCTGCGCTTTATCGGCTTGTGGTAACAATGCTGAAAACAGCCCGGATCCATCCGCAACCGAAACCAACTCGCCGTCTCCTTCCGAAAGCCCTATGCCGTCGGCAGGTGGCGGCGCAGGCAGCCAGTCCGACCCACGAAAGCCGGTCAGCGCAACGAAATGGGGGCCTTTGCTGACAGGCCTGTATACTGAATCCTTGGCCGGCGACTATCATATAAAGTTTCGTGTCGACGTGCGCGTGGACGGCGCCTCAGCCGACGGCGAGGGCTGGACCGCCATTTACAGAGACCTTGGTATGTCAATGACGGAAATAAACACTCTCGGGGTAAAAACAAGTATTTTTACCACTGACGCCGGATACTACTCCTTTGATACCGACTCCGAAACGCTCAAGCCGATAGAGGCCGATAATTTTGAGGACTCCGCCGCATTTGCCAACATGAAAGATGCGGGATTCACGCTTGTCAACTGGGATAACGAAGCGTTTAACGGGAAAACAATGGCCTATGAGGATTATACCACGGACATTTCTGATGACATCCTGCGCTATTATTTCGACGGGGCAACCTGGGCAGAGGTTCGGTTTCTGAACGACGAGGGTATTGACATGACCTATACCGTGCTGGAAATCACCACAGTCATTCCTGAATGGATACGGAATATACCGAACTATACCGTAGCAAGCGGTGAAAGCGTACGATTCAAGGATAAGCTCTATCAATATTGGTCGGAAGAAAAACAGCCCGAAGTCCTTCCCGATTGGCAGAATGCCGAGGACAATGGCGATATGCAGATTGCGGACGGGTATACCGAATTTGACGTTTGGGCGACAGAGGAGAGCTATAAGATCTATTTGGCGCTTCTTGCAAAAAATGGCTACACGCTCGGCAAAGATTCGGACGGCTTGCAAACGGCGGAAAACAATGATGTGAGAATAGTGTTTGTACACGAGAGCGCTCCCTATATCGTATACATCTCATCGAAATCGGGCGGAAAGTGGGCGACCGGGATGCTACCTTGCGTAGAGCCGCCTAAAGGTAAGCCGCTTATATGCGAGAATTATGACTGCGCCATAGACGAGGCGAACTTTTCTTACGAATTTATCGCCGTAGGCATGAACAAAAAAGAGGTGTCCGACTACCTCATAACCATTCCAAACAAAGGGAAAAAGAGCGATTTCGACATAGAAAAAATTGACGAAACTTCCAGTGTTTTATCCTGCACCGTGACGCTGGACGGAAAAACATATGATTTGATGGTGGACGCGAGCAGTATCGGCGGCGGAAATTACCGCTTTACGGTAAACTGGACACTGTATGAGTAAACAAGGAGGAGAATGATCATGAAGTATAAGATGTGCCCCAAATGCAGCGCTGAGTTTATCGATGACTTTGAGCGCGGGCTTATCGCACGCGGCGACACACTTGAAAGAGGGTGTATCGACGCCTGTGGTGAAAAAGGCACCTGCATAATTCTGGAACACAATGACGGGACGCTTTCCGACACGCTTGTCGGAGCGGATTCCGTTGAGGAGTTGCTTGAGTCTACAACCTATTAATTAGCTTATGTAATGCCTTCTTTTCTACTATCTGGTCAGCGTGCTTCGCCATCCTGCGTGCTTCGATACCCTACTGCGTGCGGCTTGATACATTAAAGGAGTGAATTCTATGAAGAGAATTGTTTGCACGGCACTAACGCTGATAATCATTATATCCCTTTTAACAGGCTGCGGCGGTAACGCGAAGCCGCAAAGCAACACACCTTCGGCGCCGGCGCTTTCGCAGAACACGAACAGCGACGACGTCTCCGCTGAACCGGAATCACCTAACAACAGCACAGAAGCGCCCGATGCGAATCCTCCCGGCGGGATTGTGTACAATCCCGATGAGCTGCTGAAAAGCTTCAGCGACTACATAGCCGCGCAGGATATGTCTGAAACCGAAGTAGTGCAAAGCACTGTTGATTTGGGAAACGGCGATATGACGGTTATGATGGCGCTTAGCTCAGCGTTGCTTAACGCAAATCATTGTGTGTTCACCGCGATGAATGACGATTTTATGGGCGCCGGGAAAACACTGGACGGAATCCCTGTTACAAAACAAACCAACGGCGATGAGACCACATGGGATACAGAAAAAACCATTGAGGTGCGCGAAAGTCAGAACTCCCAAATCGGCGATGTCAAAACGGTTCATATCTCGCTGAACACAAAGACAAACACGCTGATTTCCGAAGAGATTACGATGCGCGGCTCCGAGATCATTGAAAAAACGGTCAACAAGGTAGTTGTGCTGCCCGACGGCACCATATTAAGCGAGTTTTATACAGCCGGGCCGTCCGCCAAAGGCGATGAAGTTGTGAGCGAGGCAAGCGTTTTCAAATACAATCTGGAAGCAGGCGAACTTGAGTGCATCTCCGGCGCGTTCAAAACCACAACAACCGATTTCACCGCGCCGAGCTGCCTGACCGGCGACGATATTGACCGCGATGCTTATCTTACGTTCGCCGATCCTATTGGTACCGTAAAGGTCTCCGGCAGTACCGGAGAAGTAATTTTACCATAAAAGTCAGGAGGACGGAAAATGGCTAACGATATTTTTAGCGGCCTTGGTGGTCTGATGAAAGGCTTGTCAGGCTTCATGCCACAGGATGATCCCAATGTAAAGCTGATGAATGCGCAAACAGAGTTGAGTGACCTCAAACAGCAGGAGTTGGAGCTTCTGGCTGAGATCGGACGACAGGCGTTTGCCGCAAATCCCGGCGCTTACCCACAGGCTGATAAACTGCGGCTGGTTCAAGCGAATCTTGCCGAGACCGAGAGTAAGCTGAACGTTGTAAATCAGGAAAAAGAGGCGACCGATGCTGCACAAAGGGCGCAGGAAGAATCGACAACCTGTCCGAGTTGTGGACACCGAAATGCCCAAGGGGTGAAGTTCTGCCAGGAATGCGGCAGCAAGCTTGGGGCTTCCTTGTGCCAGAGTTGCGGCGCAGCGATGCAGCCGGGCGTGCGCTTCTGCGGCGAGTGCGGCGCGAGGCAGGGATAATAGCATGGCTACCTACAAACAGCCCTGTATTCACTGCAACGCGTTCATAGAGGGCGATAGCCGCGTTTGCCCTGCATGCGGGAGCAGAAGCCCTTTTGGGTATCATTGCCCTTCATGTCTGCGTCAGATCGAAAAAGAACAGACAGGATGTTCCGGATGCGGGCGGGCGCTTTACGTCACCTGTTCCGCATGCGGCCAGGAAACCTTTGTGCAGGAAAAGTGCGATGTTTGCGGCGCGAGCCTGATGATCCTTTGTCAAAACCCACGCTGTGGCGAGCCGCAGTTTTTTGAAAACAAAAAATGTACGGCCTGCGGCAAAAAGATCAAGAAGAAATGAGGCGGTGATATGCTCAAGGCGTTTACGCGAAACTATGAAGACAATTCCACCGAGGCA
Organism: Eubacteriales bacterium; assembly: GCA_031551255.1. Classification (GTDB taxonomy): domain Bacteria; phylum Bacillota; class Clostridia; order Christensenellales; family UBA1750; genus JAVBNW01. The sequence goes on from JAVBNW010000013.1 coordinate 23,809, forward strand.
GGGTTTCAGTTTACATTTTACTGCGACAACTGCCAGGACGGTTATAAATCGAGTTTCATAGAAAGTGAGACCTATAAAAAAGGGAAGGGCTTGCGCGGGCTTGCGCATGGAGCGAGTATTCTCGGCAGCCTTGTCGGCGGCAAGCTCTCGGAGGTTGGCTGGGCGGCGGAGCGCGGTGGCAACGTGCTGAGCGAACGGTTTGAGGGGCGCAGCCCCGAATGGCTGAAGGAACACGAGAAAGCTTTTGAGCGGGCCCAAAACGAAGCGAAGGGGCATTTCCACCGCTGTCACTCCTGCTACAAATATGTCTGCGACGCATGCCACAATGAGGACGAAGGCTTGTGCGTTGTCTGCGCCCCCCGGCAGGAAGTGTTCGTCGCAAAAACGCGAGCCGACGCTATGCGGCGAAACATCGAGGATGCGGGAGCCTCCGCAACCGTCTGGAAAGGTTCCATTGAGAGCAAAACCACCGTCTGCCCGATATGTGGCAAACCGGCTGGAGCAGGCAAATTCTGCAATAACTGCGGCGCAAGTATGGCGATGGCGATTTGTCCCTCCTGCGGCAAGGAAAACGCGCAGGGCGTCCGATTTTGCAATCACTGCGGAGGCTCCATGACTGCGCCAAGACACGTCAAATGCCCCGGGTGCGGTCAGGAAAACCAGCCCGGCACCAATTTCTGCGGGGGATGCGGCGCGAAACTTGGGTAGTCTACCGCTATGTGTATGCATTTAAGAAGTGGAAAAAGCAAGGAGTACTTAACGAGATGTAACAAACTACTTTACTTAGATGGGAAACTGACCGTAGATACCACCATTGACGGGTATAAGGCCAGGCCGAACGGTGTACGGCAGCAAAATCGTATCCCTACCTACCTCGCAAGCACTGAGAAGATTGAGGCTCCTTGACGATCCGATGGACAAGAGCGACGCAAAATTTACGCGGCTGATACGAGTTATCGAGGAAACAGTGATTGGTCTAAAGCATGGGCATACACTCTCAATAAGCTCGCAGAGCACACGCGCTGATTTATAGCAAGGAACACACGACAAACTAATTAGGCAGAGCGACTGCGCCCTGCCTAATTCTTGGCTCCCATATCATTTTACCCCTTGACAAACTCCGCCATAACGTGGTGCGCATTTTCGCAGGCGATGTCGTAGCCGCATACGTAGCCGCCGGTCTTCTCATCGGGCACGCACGTACTGCAAAACAGCATATAGACCGCCGCCGATGCGCGTTGCAAGCAGGTGCTCCCGCCCAGCTCTATGAAACCCTTGACGACGAAATATTCCTTTTCGGGAAGAAATTCAGCCGCAATCGCTTATTTCATGCGAGTGCCCTCTTCACAACAAATGCGCGGTGCTATTCAGGAATTGGACGGATGCCCGCGATCGATCGGCCTTGAGCAGATGCAGCCCCGTATCGTATGATTGAAAGGATATGTCCTGCGCGATCGACAGCTTTAAAAGGCATCGAAGCATCATGTCGATCATGGCGCCGTGCGATACGAGCATGATGCGCCGGTGCGCATATTCCCCGTCATATTCAAGAAAAAATCCCGACAAAAACTTCTCCGCGCGAAACCGAAACTCGAGTTGCGACTCGCCGGTTACGCATATCGGCTCGTGCGGCATCAGCGGCACTTTGGGCTTGGGATACTTCGCATCGGCCTCTTCATACTTCATGCCGGCGATCAGGCCGGAATCGAGCTCCATCAGCGCATCGCAATGGCGAACCTGCAGCCCGATTCGGTCGCCGACGATGCGCGCGGTTTCGGCGGCCCTCTTTAAGGAGCTGGCGAGGATGCAATCGGGGGTGTGGTACGCCGCCAGCCATGCGGCGAGCTTTCGCGCCTGCTCCCGCCCCAGATCCGTCAAGGGCAGGTCGGCCCGGCCTTCGTAGCGACGTTCGATATCGCCCACCGATTGCCCGTGCCTGGCGATCAGCATTTCGATCACTGCAAACCCCTCCTAAGAATACATGCTGTTCACCAATTGATGCGACCGCATGTACACGAATTGCCTCGGGTATGGCAAAGGCATAGGTCATGAGGGAACTCGTACAGGAGCATAATTGCCGGGACAGCGCCGCAGTTTATTTGCGTATCATTCCATAACGAAGCCCTCGCCGACGGTATTCCTGCCTTCTTTTATTTCAAAAAGCGTTCCATTCGTCAGTTTTGAATAATCGGCCCCTGTGTATAGCGGATTTATGTTACAAATAATGTGTTCGCCAAACCGCGATTTTACAAGATTATCAAATTGAACGCCCAAATATTCATCTGTTCCTTTTATGTGCAAATGCGGCCTATACGCCGCGCCATGCGGCGTATCCTTTCTCGTTCCATCTTTATGAAACCAAACCTCAGCCCGCATTTTAGCCTCCCGCTGTCAGGAATAAATTTGCTGTCATTTCCATTATACCTTCCAAAAAACCAAAAGCAAGCGGAGCGCCGCTTCGCCCACGCCCCGCAAAATCTCATAACTCCTGCCATGCCGCGCCTTTATTCGGCGACCGACAAAATCTCCATCGCGCCGAGCGTGGGCACCATCAGTTCGTCGAACAGCTCGCATTCCGGCGTCCCCAGCACATACGGGTTGTCGTTCGAGCCCGCGTAGCCTACCACGTACTCACCCGCGCGGCCGATTTCGTTCACCGGCGTATCGGTAATCCTGCCGTCCTGCGCATCCCACAGGCTGGCCTTTACCACATAGAAAAAGCCGATGTTCGATTCTTGCTTAAGCTCGATGCCCTCGGGCACGAAGGCAATGGCATAAAAGCCCTCCACATCGGGGCTGTCGGCCAGCAATTCGGAAAGCTCGGTGTTCTTCTCCCACGCCTTGGGTACATTCACCTTAACCGATTGCCCCGCAAGCTCCCACACCACGGTTTCCGCGCCGGGGGCAATGCCCTTGGGCGTGGGAGTCGGCTCGGCGGAGGCGGAAGGCCCGGGCGAATCCGTAGCCGTAATCAGCGTCGCGGGCGCGCTGGGGGAAGGCAGCAGTTTCGTCGCGTCGCATCCCGCCGCGGCTAGCAACAGCGCCAGCAATAGCAATATCGCAATTCGTTTCATACTGTCCATACCTCTTTCCGGATTCCTGCGCAAACCGGGTGCGCGGCATCCCTTTTTTAGACGACCCACAGGCCCCATTGTTTCCACAGCAAAGATAAGACTTGCATATTATGCAGCTTTATAGTATAGTCCTATATAGTATTTTAAATATCGTTCGATACTGAGAGGCAGGGTGAGCGGTATGTCTGCATTCTGGGCATTGACGCGCAAGGCGAGTCGGCGCATGTCGATCTACTCGGCCAATGTCGTCTCCTACTGCATCAGCGGGGTCATTATGCTGGTCATCCAAGTCTCCATTTGGAACGCGCTGTATGCGCACGGCGCGCGGCCCGAGGCCACATATGCGGAGACGATCACCTATGTAGTGCTGGTGAACACCGTGCTTCAGGTGTTCGATATCAAGATCGGCGCGCCCATCGGCCGATCGGTATACGACGGCACGATCGGCGAGGATATGTTGCGCCCCGTCAATCTGCAAATCTTTCACATCGCGCAGCAACTGGGCGGCACGTTGTTCAACGCCTTCGCCTACTCGCTTCCGCTGCTGCTCGTGGGCGTCATCTTTTACGGCATATTGCCGCCCGCAGGCACGGCGTACTTCGGCGCATTTTTGCTATCGGGCATTCTGGGGCGCATCATCGCCGGTTTGGTGAACTTGATCATCGGCTATTCGGCGTTCTGGCTTATGAACAATTGGTTCATGGTTTATTTTGAGCGGGCGCTGATGATGCTCTTCGGCGGCCTTCTCGTGCCGCTGTGGTTCTATCCGAGCTGGCTCGCGTCGGCGGCCGCTTACCTACCGTTTCGGTACGTCAACTACGCCGCGCTGGAACTGTACCTGGGGCGAATCCCTTTGGATGGGCCGCCCGCCGTTCTCGCGGCGCAGCTTAGCTGGGTCTTGGTCTTGCTGTGTGCCGAGAGGCTGATCTGGGTAAGGGCGCAAAAGAAGATCACTGTGCAGGGAGGGTAGGCGCAATGTTTTATGTTTCGCTCTTTAGCAAATTCGTAAAGGTTCGGTGGCGCGCCCAAATGGAGTACCCCGCGCCGTTCCTGATGGGCGTCTTTGCGCAATGGGTCGGCTACGGAGCACAGTACGCCGCGATGTGGCTGATGGTAACCACCTTTGGCACGATGGCTGGGTGGAAGCCCATGGAGGTGATGTTTCTCTACGCTATGAACATCCTTTCCTACGCACTGGCCGCTTCGCTTATGCTCAACGTATGCAACACCCTGCCCGAGGCCGCCAGGAGCGGCGGCTTTGACGATATCCTGCTCAAGCCCGTCAACTCCCTTATCTATTCCCTATCTACGAACATCAGCACCAGCTATGCGTCCCACATCGCGCTTTCCATCGCCGTCATGGCCGCAAGCCTTCATGGGCTGGGCATCGCGATGGCGCCCGCGAAAATTCTATGGCTGGCGGTTTCCGTGGCGGGCTCGGCGATGATCCACCTGTCCGCGATGATTCTGACGGCCGCCCCGTCGCTCGTGTTCATCGGCAGCAAGGGCTGGAGCTTTCTATACTGGGATATGGAGGAGTTCATTCACTACCCCGTTTCCATTTATGGCAGGCCATTGCAAATTCTTTTGACGTTCATCCTGCCGTATGCGTTCATCGCGTTTTATCCCGCGCAATTCTTTTTATCCATCGACGATACCTTAATGTTTCCGGCGTTTTTTCAATTTCTATCGCCGGTTGTCGGCCTATGCATGCTCGGCATTGCCGCGCTTGTATGGCATAGATGCGTAAACCGGTATGAGAGCACCGGATCGTAGGGGGGATGATCATGCCGCTGATTCAAGTAGAAGATGCCGTAAAGGAATTCCGCATCAAGAAGCGCGGAACGCAGCGCTTCCATACGCTGCGCGAGTTTTTCAGGCCCGAATACGAGATCAAACGCGCCGTGGACGGCATGTCGTTCGAAATAGAGCGCGGCGAGCTCGTCGGCTACATCGGCCCCAACGGGGCCGGTAAATCCACGACACTCAAAATGCTGACGGGCATTTTGGTACCCACGCGCGGCAAAGTGCTGGTAGAGGGCTACGAGCCCTGCAAAAATCGCCGCAAAAACGCGCTGCGCATGGGCGCAGTATTTGGGCAGCGCTCGCAGCTGCTATGGGATCTGCCCGTTTCCGATACGTTGGAGCTATATCAAAAAATGTATAGGATCGACGAAGAGCGCTATCGCCGGAACGCAAGCCGCTATATCGAAATGCTCGAAATAGGCGGTTTCATCAAGCAACCCGCGCGGCAGCTGAGCCTTGGCCAGAAAATGCGGGCCAACCTGGCGCTCGCGCTGCTTCATGATCCGGACATATTGTATTTAGACGAGCCCACCATCGGGCTGGACGTGGTTGCAAAAGACCAAGTGCGCAAGTTTATACGCGAAGTGAACCGCGAACGGCAAACTACCGTAATCTTGACGACGCACGACATGATGGACATCGAGCAAATCTGCGATCGGTTGATCCTGATCGATGGTGGAAAGAAGTTGTTCGACGGAACGCTCGACGCGTTTGTTGCGCAAAACTCCAACGGATACGTCGTCAGGGCGGTATTTGTGCGCGAAGGCATCCGCATTAGCGATCCTCGCCTAGAAGAAATTTCGCGAAACGGCGTGGAAATATGCTTTCGCGTCGGCGCGCAGGGCCTGCCTCCCGGAGAAGCCATCACATGGCTGGCCAGGGAGTATCCCCTGATCGACGTCGGCATACGCCAAACGCCCATCGAGGACATCGTCAAGGCGGTTTACCAGCGAAAGGTCACGCTCTGATCAGGCGATAAGATATTTTATGTAGATTCCGTTTCCGTTTTTGTCGTCATATTCGCCGGTGAAGGAGTAGCCAACGGCTGCCCAAAAAGGCACGCCTGTTGTAGCGTCGGCCGTCAAGTATATTTTGTTCGCTCCGTTTTGCCCGAGTACTTCTTCGGCAAAGCGGCACATAGCCTTGGCGTAACCTTTCCTTCTGTGCGCAGGAACGATGCAAAACTCTCTGATAAACCCCCATCCGGGCCGCTTGCACATGGGATTGTCGGGAGTGTCGATTTGAAACAGCGCAAAGCCGATAAAGGCATTGTCTTGAACGCATAAGTACAGCCACTCTTTATACTTTTGCGTCTCCTCGCCTATGATATCGACGATTCTCGGCAAGATGTGCTTGGGGATGTTGTCTTTGGGATGGTCGGCGAACAATTCATCGAAATAATCGGAAAAAAGCTGTGCGAACGCTTCGCGGTGTTCCGCTTGTTCACGGCTATATATCACAAAATGCATCAGGCTTTTTCTACCGGCACATACAAATAGCTAAATTCGTGCGCGCGTTGTTCGGCATTGTAGTGGCCATAGTATTCAAATATCGGAAGCGCGGCGTCGCCGTAGCGATAGCCGAATGTGGGAGCGACTTGCTCGCCGATCCACGCATACGGAGGAATGCCGCCCCTCCACGGCTCGCTGTCAAGCGCTTTGGCTGTTTTGTCACACATGGGTATGCGCATGTACAGCGCCGCAGGTACCCTTACGATGTCGAAGACCTCCGGCTGCCGTTCCATACCTACAAGAAAGCCAAACATCACGCCGTTGGGGCGTTCCGGCGAAAGGTAGTTTACGCTCATGCAAACCTCCCAATCGCCTTCGCGCTCGTTTACGGCCGAAGTGTTCAGCGTTTGAAAGTCGCGGATAATTCTCTCGACATTAGGCTCGCCGGTATTGTCGACCGCAAAGCCGATTTTGCCGCACCATATCGTGGCCGTCCACTCTAGCAAATCGACCGCTATGCCGTTGTAATCGAACGAATGGACGATCTTCTCCTGAGGGTGCTGTCTTTGCATAGATTCTTCCACCTTTCCGCCTATCCCTCAGCGGTACATAAGGCAAGGGGCGCAACATCGCGCCCCTTGCCTACTCCTTGCCCAAGCTATTTTAGGTTCATGTACTCCGTCCAAATCTCGTCGTACACCGGCGTCATCTCGCCGACATCCATCATAAACTCGGTTTCGCCCAAGATCTCCTTGGGGATGTACAACGCGTGGTTGTTTAAGTATTCCTCCGACAAGAAGTCCTTCGCGGGCGCCACGCAGTTCATATACAGCTCGTATTCGCTGATGAACGCCGAGCGCTCCGGATCGAGGATGTATTCGATAAACTTATACGCGTTGTCCGCATTGGGGGCGTTGACCGGCACGACCACCGAGTCGATGCCGTAGCCCATGCCCTCCTCGGGGTAGACGACCTTCAGCTCGGGCCTTGCGGCGAGCGCCATGACGATCTGCGGCGTGAACATATAGCCCACGGAGGTTTCACCGGAAATCATGCGGTCGTGCGGTAGATCGTAGTCGAGCACGCGCACGTTGGGCTTAAGCTCCATAAGCTTGGCGCGGGCCTGCTCAAGCTCGGCCGGGTCGGTGGAATTAAGCGAGTACCCCAGGGATTTGAGCGTCATGCCGATCACGTTGCGGCGGTCGTCCATGAGCACGATGGAATCCTTAAGTTCCGGGTTCCAAAGGTCTTTATAGCCCTTGATTTCAAACGTTACGATGTTAGGATCGTATACGATCAGCGGCGTGCCGGCCGCGTAAGGAATCGTGTAGAGGTTGTTTGGATCGTAGTAGTGAGATTGAAAGAAAGGGTCGATGTTTGCGTAGTTGGAGATCTTGGATTTATCCAGCTCCTTCAAAAGGCCCTGCTTGCGGGCTATATCCAGGATGTAGTCCGACGCGAGCACAATGTCGTACTCGCCGCCCTTAACGGCTTCCAGTTTCATCAGCATTTCTTCGTTGGATTCAAAGCCGGTGAAGTTGATCTTGATGCCGGTTTCGGCGGTGAAGGAATCTTGAATCTCCTGCGGAAAGTAGTCGGCCCAGGTGAAGATGTTGAGCACCTTCTGCTCTTGTTGGCAGCCCGAAGCCAGCGGGACGGCGGCGATCACCAACGCCAGAAGCACGATGGACAGGATCTTTCTTTTCAACGAACGTTCTCCTCCTTTTTCTCCGGGTAAAAGTTATGTTCCGGGCCGTTTCCGCCTTGCGGTTACGAGCCTGAATACCGCCACGCACAGGAATACGACGCCCAGCATGATCGTGCACAGCGCGTTGATCTGCGGCGTAACGCCCACCTTGATCATCGAGTAAACCTTAATCGGCAGCGTGTTGAACGTTGCGCCGATCACGAAAAACGAAATGACCACGTCGTCCATGGACATCGCAAACGCGAGCAGGGAACCGGACAGCACCGCCGGCGCGATGAGCGGCAGCGTGATATCTTTAAAAGCGCGCATCGGGCTCGCGCCCAAATCCATGCCTGCCTCGACGATGGCCTTGTCCAGCCCCGCCAGGCGGCTTTTGACGTTGATATAAATGTACGGAATGCAAAACGTGGTATGGGCGATCACCAACGTCAACATGCCAAAGCGCACGCCCAGCAGCGTAAAAAACGACATAAACGCCATGCCCAGCACGATTTCGGGCAGCATCAGCGGTATGGTGGACGCGCTCTCCAGCGCGCCGCGCGTACGGAAGTGCGCCTTGGCCATGCCCACCGCGCCCAAAGTGCCGACCACCGCGGCAATGCCGCAGGAGATCAGCGCGAGCACGAGCGAATTGCCGAAGGCCTCGATCATGGCGCGGTCGCGCAAAAGCTGCTGGTACCAGCGCAGCGAAAAGCCGTTCCACTGCGCAAACTTGCCGTCGTTAAACGAAAACATCACCATCATGACGATGGGCAGATACATCATAAGCAGTACGGCAGCCACAAACAGCGTACCGCCCGCGCGCGTGGGCTTGCGCACCGTTCCGACATCCCGCGCGCTCATAGCAGCCCCTCCAACGCATTGTCGCCCGACATCTTTCGGTAGATAAACAGAAAAAACATCGAAAGCGCCAGCATGGCCATCGAAAGCGCGGCCCCCAGCGGCCAGTTGCGCGCAACGGTCATCTCGCTCTTGATCAGGTCGCCCACCAGCATCGTCTTGCCGCCGCCCAGAATATCGCTGATAAAGTAAAGGCCGATAGACGGCACGAATACCAGCACGCAGCCCGCCATCACGCCGGGCATCGTCAGCGGCAGGATCATCGTGAAAAACGTTCGCGCGCGGCCCGCGCCCAAGTCGCGCGCCGCCTCGATGACCGACCAATCCAGCTTTTCGACCGAGTTGTAAATGCCCAGAATCATAAACGGAATAAGCGCGTACACCATGCCCACCAGCACCGCCCCGTAGTTGTACAGAAGCTTGAGCGGCTTATCCGTCAGGCCAATGGCCATGAACAGCGAGTTGAACACCCCCTGTGCGCCCAACAAAAACGTGATGCCGTAGATGCGTACGAGCGAGTTCGTCCAAAAGGGAACGATGAGCAAAAGTAGCACGATATCCCGCCGCTTAGGCGGCATCAGCGCGGTAAAGTAGGCGAAGGGATAGCCGATCAGCAGCGTGAGCAGCGTGGTGTGCAGTGCGATCTTGAGCGATTCTACAAATATGCTTCCGTACACGGGCGAGAGCATGTTCCGATAATTGTCAAGCGTGGGGTCGAACGTATAGCCCCAGGTCTCGCCGCGGGTCATCAGGCTCATAAACAGCACATACGCCAAGGGCAAAAGGGTAAAGACCACCGTCCAAACGTACAGCGGCCCCACCATCGGAGACATTCTGCCCCGCCGCGCGCGCCCTGGCGCGGGCGCCCCCCTACGCGCCATGGCCATCGCCCGCACCCACCACGGCGGCGTGCCTAGGATCCCAGAATACGTTTACGCGCGTGCCGTCCGGCAGCCGGTCTTCGCGCAAAAGGCCCGATACCAGAAACTTCTGGCCGTTTTCCATGCAAATGGTCGTGTGCATGGTGCCCCCCGCATACAGCGTCTCTTCAATAGCGCCGCGCAGCGCAAAGCCATCGCGGTTTTGCTCGGTATTGTAATCCATGCGTTCGGCGCGCACCGAAAGCGTGATGCCCTGCCCAAGCGTATAAGCATCGTCCACCGCGCGGATCGATCCGCCGGCGAAAGCGAGCTGCGCCTGGCCGTTTTCCACCTTTTCCACCGTCGTATCGATGAGGTTCGTCTGCCCGATAAACTGCGCCGCGAAGCGCGTGCGCGGGTGGTCGTAAATCTCATCCGGCGTGCCGATCTGCTCGATTTGCCCGTCGAGCATGATGGCGATACGGTCGGACATGTTCAGCGCCTCTTCCTGATCGTGGGTTATGTAGATAAACGTGATGCCGGATTCGCGCTGCAACTTTTTCAGCTCTACCTGCATTTGCCTGCGCAGCTGCAAATCGAGCGCGCCCAGCGGCTCATCCAGCAAGAGAATTTTCGGGTTGTTCACCATGGCGCGCGCGATGGCGACGCGTTGCCTTTGCCCGCCGGAAAGCTGGGAAGGCATGCGCTTTTCAAAGCCGGGAAGCTGCACCATGGCGAGCATTTGGGCGACTCTTTGGCGGATTTCGTCCTTCGCAACGCCCTTGATTTTGAGCCCATAGGCGATATTCGCCGCCACGTTCATGTGCGGAAACAGAGCATACGACTGAAATACCGTGTTGACCTCGCGCTTGTTGGGGGGCAGATGCGTCACATCTTCGCCGCCCAGCAGCACACGGCCGGTATCCGGCCGCTCGAGGCCTGCGATCAGGCGCAGCGTCGTCGTCTTTCCGCAGCCCGAAGGGCCCAGAAGCGTCAAAAATTCGCCCGGCCCGACCATAAGGTCGATGCCGCGCAATGCCTCGACGTCGCCGAATGTCTTGACGACGCCTTCCAGCCGCAGGATGCTTTCCATCGTTTCGATCGACTCCACAACCGCTTAAAGCGGTAAAATGATGCTATTTCTCCGTACGCCGAAAGCTGTTTTCCGTATATAAAGTCCAACCCCAACGGCAGCCAAACGGCGGGCGATACCTGGAACCATATTTGCCAATGATCTTCTTTTATTGTGCCATCCTGCCCGCATCGTTGTCAAGTAAATATGTCGGAATTAACGGGCGCCCGGAGGCGAAACATACCCTTACGCTTTGCGCGGCGGGGCCACAGGCGTCTGCGCGCCGCCCTCTTCTCCCGCACGGCCCGGGCGGGTCAAAACCGCCGTGCGCAGAGTCGCTTCCAAGGGGGCGTTCCCTTGGGGCATCAGCGACTGCGTCTGCCGAAGCGCCTCAAAATCGAGCGTAGCCGTCACGAGCTCGTCGCCCACGGGCTCCTTAGCATGCGCCAGCGGCTGCTTTTGCGGGCCGTAGATGCCCGCGTAACCGGTGTGCAGCTCGCCCAGCAAGAGCCCCGTCAGCGCGGGCTTTACGATGTACATAGCGTTCTCGACTGCTCGCGCCCACGCGCCGCGCCGCGCCGCCGGGCCATAGTAGGGTTCGGCGTTGAAGATCGGCACGATCGCAATGTCGCAGCCTACCTTGCGCGCGGCGGCAAAGGGCTCGTAGTACGTCGCATCCATGCACACCGGCGCGCAGCACAGCGCGCCTTGTATCTCGAACGCGGAAAGCTCGCCGCCCGGCGATATCCCCATATTCATTTCGAGCCGCGTAGGGTGCAGCTTATCCTGAAATACCGCGCCGCCGTCGGGAAAGGCGATCACCGCCGTGTTATAGTACTTTTTGCGCCGCTTGCGCAGGAAGGTTCCGCCGTGCACCACAAGGCCGTGCTCTTTCGCCAGCCGCTTTGTTTCGCGCACCGCAACGCGCGCAAGCCATTTCGCGCTCATGCGGAATGCCGCGGCGGCAAAAAGCGGCATCATCGCCGAAGATGTATCGGGGAAAAAAGTCGCAAGCGCCTCTTCATCGCCCTCTTTTAGGAAAACTGGCGCATCCTTTGCCGCGCGGTCCGCCTTCGCGGCGATGCCCGCGATGAACGGCACGGAGCCCAGCGCATCCAACCAGTTGTATTCCGGAAACGCGATGAGCCCGCAGCCTACAGCCTTAGCCTGAGCGCACAGCGCATCCATGCGGGCGATCAGCCCTTTGCGGCCTTCCTGAAAGCGCAGCTTGCGCTGCACCGCCGCCACCTTCAAGGGCGCCGCGGGAACCTCGGCAAGCTCTCCCTTCGGCATGGCGGCGGCAAACGGGCGGTTCAAAACCCCAAGCGGATCGAACGAGAGCTTTGTACGCGCCCAGTCCACCAGCGAAATCCCGGCGATGGCCATCGTCCCCTCCCTGCCGCGCGCGAGCACGCCATCGGGGCAATGCGCCGAAAGCGGGCCGAGTACGCGCGCCTCGCCGTGCGCGGGCGCCACGGTCGCGAACACGCCGTTTTGCTGCGCCTGCGCCCAGGGGCCGGCATCCGTTTCGTCCCTCTGCACGGGGCACAGCAGCAACTGCGCGCCGCGCAGCGCCGCCAGGCGCGCGGCCTGCGGGGCCTTGGCGTCTTCTTCCGCGAGCAGCGCAACCGTAACGCCCTCCACCTCAAGCAGCGCAATATCGGCGCCGCGCTCGCCCGGGCCGTACAACGAGGCCTGCACAAGCCTCGCCTCGCCCGCGCGAAAAATCGCGCCGCCATCATCCGCGCACCGCGCGCATACGAAAAGATTGCCCGTCTCGCGCGATATGCGCGCGACGTCCTTCCTTAGCCAAGAACAGCCGGGCAGCACGATCAAATCGCAGCCATGCCGCGCTGCGACATCGCACGCCGCCTTTGCGTTATCCTGCGCCTTGGCGCCGCGCGGGTCAAACGCGGCGGCGGCGAGCGTCAATTGCATGCTATACCTTCTCCTCAAGCGTGGAGAGAATATCGCCAAGCGCGGCGAGCACGGCATCCATCTGTGCGTCGGTGCCGATGGAAATGCGCAAATACTCGGCAATCGACGGCTTGTCAAAGTGCCTCACCACGATGTTTCTTTCGCGCAGCGCCAAAAACAACGCTTTGCCGGATGCGCGCGGATGCATGGCGAACACGAAGTTCGCGCCGGAATCCGGCAGGGCGAAGCCCAGTTTCCTAAGCCCCGCGGCAAACCTCTCGCGGGTTGAGACGACCGCGTCCCTCGTCTTTTGAAAATACTCGGCATCGTTTAGCGCCGCGGCCCCTCCGGCGATGGCCAGCCGGTCGAGCGGATAGGAGTTGAAGCAGTCCTTTACACAGATCAAAGCGTCGATCAGCGCCTCGTCGCCCAGCGCATAGCCGACCCGCAGCCCAGCCAGCGAGTAGCTCTTGCTCATCGTGCGCACGATGAGCAGGTTGTCGAATTCCGCAATCAACGATACGCAGTCCTCCGGCGCAAAATCCGCGTACGCCTCGTCCAGCATCAAAAGCTGCCCGCGCGCGTTAAGCGCCTGCGCTATGCGGCGCACTTCGTCTTTGGCGAGCGTAGCGGTGGTGGGGGCGTTAGGGTTAGCGAGCGCCACCGCGCGGTCGGCGGCAATCAACGCATCCACATCCACAAAAAGCCCGTCCTTCATCGGCACGGAAAGGTAGGGGACGCCGAAGATCTGCGCATAGACCGGGTAGAACGAATACGTGAGCGCGGGCGAGCACAGCGGCCTGTCCTGCCCGAAAAACGCGAGGTACGCCAGCGCCAGCACCTCGTCCGAGCCGTTGCCGCAGAATACCTGCCCATTGCGCAAGCCGTGCCGCCTTGCGACCGCCGCGCGCAGAATCCCTCCGTCGGTGGGCGGATACAAGCGCAGGGCGTCCGCCGCGCCCTGAATCGCCTCCAGCACGAGCGGAGACGGCGGATACGCGTTTTCGTTGGTGTTGAGCTTGACGATATCGGGGCTGTCAGGCTGTTCCCCGGCGACGTAGGGCACAAGATCCCGCGAGCGGGCGCTTCGGTAGTCGGTCATGGCAAGGCCTCCCATCTCATCGCATATGTGCGGATGCCGCTATTCTTACGAAAACAACGAGAAGAAGTGCTCGAAATAGGTCTCCGGGCATACGGTCAAGGCGGCCTCGTGCGGGCCGTTTTCGTCCTTGCACCAATGCGTAAGGCCCCACAGCGGTTCCGACGCAAGCTCTACCTTCGCCTCGCCGCGCTCAAAGCCGCAAATGGCTTCGTCAAACAGCGTGGCGGCGGCCAGCGGGTCGTGGAAGGTCATCACGTCGGCGCGCTCGAACCACACCTTGGAAAAGTCGTATACCGGCCGAAGTACGGGATGTGTAAACCTTGCGGCCACCTGCTTGGCGTCCATGCGCACCTGCATCGTAACATCCAGCCCGATGGAGCGGTGCGTCTTTACCGGCGCGTTGTAGACGACGGCGGTGGCGTACGGGTCGTTCAGCGCGTTCCACTCGCAGTGCGGCATGCGGGGGATCGCGTTGCCGAAGCGCCCGCACATCAGCGTCAGCGAGCGAAGCTTTTGGGCGGTTTCCGGATATGTCGCAAACAGCAGGCCGACGTTCGTCATCGGGCCAATGGCCAGCAAATCGATCTTTCCGGGGTTTGTAAGGATGGAATCCCTAAGAAAATCCACCGCCCGGTTGCGCGGAAACTCCGTTTCGTGCGGCCAGTTGCCCAGCATGGCCGCCTGTTGACATTTGGGTTGGCGCACGGGCGTCAGCAACGGAACTTCGACGCCGGGGTAGATCGGCACATCCTTGCCCGCGGCTTTTACGATTGCCGAACACATCCGGGCGCGCAAATCCGCCTCGCCGGATACGGTCGTAACCCCCATCAGCTCACACCTCGGCTGCATCAGCAGATAGGCCAGGCATACCGCGTCGTCGATATCCGAGCCGATGTCGGTATCCAAAATGACGGTTCGCTTGTCCACGCGATCCACTCCTTTTCATCCCGTTGCGGCGCTACGCGCCATGCCCTTCCAGTATACCATGTGCGGGAGCGATGTGCAGCGCCGATTCGCGGCGCGGAGAGTTTTCTTCGCAAATCTTCCGCATGCGCGCCTTTGGGCCGCCGCAACGCGGCGCAGGCAGGGCGGTTGTTTTTCCACTTGCCGTCGTGCTATAGTGGCGGCAGCGATCACGCATATAGGAGGGCTACAATGGCGGAAATGGCGACGGGATGGGAGCCCGACAAGAGGACGCACTTTGATCAGATCGTCGCAGACTACGACAGGGCGCGGCCGGACTATCCGGACGAGATGTTTCAAGATACTTTTGCGTATGCCAAAGTCGCCAAAGCGCCGAGGGCGCTCGAGATCGGCGCGGGAACGGGAAAGGCGACGCGCCCCTTCCTCGACGCGGGTTTCGACGTGACCGCCGTGGAATTGGGCACGAACATGGCAGAGTTTCTTTCGGAAAAGTTCAAGGGCCATAGCGGCTTTCGCGTCATCGTTTCCGCGTTCGAGGACGCCGTATTGGAAGAAGAAGGTTATGACCTGGTGTACGCCGCCTCCTCGATCCATTGGGTGGACGCGCAAATCGGGTGCCCGAAGATCTTCAGACTTCTAAAAAACGGAGGGACAATCGCTCTATTCCGATACAACTTCTTCCCCTGCAATGGAGAAGCACTGGATGGGGAGATTGACGCGGCCTATGAAAAACATTTTCATCGCCATTTTACCGAGCCCAAGGAAAAGCCCATCAAAAAATCGCACGAGGAACTCAGGCAACCCGATTCAATTCTATATCGATATGGGTTTAACGGCTTAGGCGCGTACGGTTTTGCAGACGTTACGATGAATCTATACGATGCGGTCAAGGCGTATAGCGCGGACGAGTACGTCGCTTTTCTGGAAACTCTGTCCGACCATAGGCATCTGCCACAAGACGACAAGGCAGCCCTGTATGAAGCAATAAAAGAAGCCATACGGCGGCACGGCGGCCAATATAAGATGGATTACATCTTTCAATTGTATATGGGGCGTAAGCCATAGGCCGGTGCTATTTGCCGTATGGGCGGACATTGAGCGAGCGACTGTCGATACAAAGCAGAAACCGGAAGGCTTGCGCCTTCCGGCCAGACTGTCACAAAACCTTGGAACCCCGCGTGACCCGGGAGATTTGGAGGGCAAAGCCTTCCAAATGCAATCGCCCGCCGGTGGCCGGAGCCGAGCGCGCGCAGTGCGCGCGGACAGCGAGGCGGAAGGCCCGTAAGTACGAGGTGACTCGCGAGTGCAGCGACGCGAGAGCACGTTACGAATGGTAGAACGCGCGGCGACGCGAGCGGTTAAAATTGCCTCGTAACAGGCGATTTTAACTTTACTGCGTTTTTGCTGGCCGGACGTCGTGCCTTCTCCGTCGGTCTATCTTCGGCGGGGGCTCACGAGGGGACGCATCTCCCCCGTCCCGTAAAAGTGCCTCAGCACTTTTTGACAGGCAAACCGGAAGGCTTGCGCCTTCCGGTTTCATCAGCTTATTCGTCTGTTTCTTCGCCGCCGGGCTCGGGCTGGCCCGTCATCGCTCCGCCCTCTTCCCCATCCTCGTCCATCTCATCCGGATCCTCTTCATCGCTGCGAGCCACAGGCGCGATGGCCACCACGTGCGAGCCCGTGCCCACGCGCATCAGCCTTACGCCCTGCGTCGAGCGGCCCAATTCGGAAATTTCGGATACGCCGGTGCGGATGATCGTGCCGTCGTCGGAAATGAGCATCACGTCCTCGTCGTCCGCCACGAGCAGCTGCCCCGCGAGAAGGCCGGTCTTGTCGGTCAGATTCATCGCCTTGATGCCCTTGCCGTGACGGCCCTGCGTGCGGTATTCGTCAAGCGCGGTTCGCTTGCCGTAGCCGTTTTGGGTGATGGACAACACCTTTTTCTCCTCGTCCACGATGTCCAGCGCCACCACCTCGTCGCCGCCTGATAGATCCATCGAGCGCACGCCCATGGTGCCGCGGCCCATCGCGCGGATCTCGTTTTCGCTGAAGCGTATGCACATGCCCTGGCGGGAACCGAGCAGCAGCTCGTCCTCGCCGCAGGTGAGCGATACCTTGATCAGCTCGTCGTCCTCGCGCAGCACGATGGCGATCAGCCCGTTGGCCCGGATGTTTTGGAATTCCTCCAGCGCGGTCTTCTTGATCATACCCAACTTTGTGGCCATCACCAGGTAGCAGCGCTCCTGCGTGGGCTCCACCGGAATGGTAGCGGTTACTTTTTCCCCGCCGGCGAGCTGCAAGAGGTTTACGATGGCCGTGCCCCGCGCGGTGCGGGATGCCTCGGGCAACTGATAGCACACGAGCCTGAACACCCGGCCCATGTTCGTGAAGAACATGATGTCAGTGTGCGTGGAGCACACGAAGATGCGCTCGACAAAATCCTCCTCGCGGGTGGTCAGCGCCGTGATGCCCTTCCCTCCGCGCCTCTGCGCGCGGTAGTTGTCGGAGGTCTGGCGCTTGACGTAGCCAAAGTGCGTAAGCGTCACCACCATCTCTTCCTCGTCGATCAGATCGGCGATGTCGATCTCTCCGGCGACCATGGCGATCTCGGTTCGCCTCTCGTCCGCATAGCGGTCCCTGATGTTGAGGATTTCGCGTCTGATGATCTCCAGCACCATCGCCTCGGATTCGAGCACGGAGCGAAGATAGGCGATGGTCTTTACAAGCTCGTCCATCTCCTCCTGCAACCGCTCGCGCTCCAGGCCCGTCAGGCGGCCAAGCCGCATATCCACGATCGCCTGCGCCTGCTTTTCGGAAAAGCCCAGCTCGTCGATCAAGCGCTGCCTGGCCAGCGGAATGGTCGCGGAAGATCTGATCGTGTGAATGACCTCGTCGATGATGTCGATCGCCTTTAAAAGCCCTTCCACGATGTGCGCGCGGGCTTCGGCGCGGGCGAGGTCGAATTTCGTTCGGCGCACGATCACTTCTTTTTGATGCTCTAAGTAGTGGTAAATCATTTCGCGCAGCGTCAGCACCTTGGGCTCGCCGTCCACCAGCGCGAGCATGATCACGCCGAAGGTATCCTGCAGCTGCGTATGCTTATACAGCGTGTTGAGCACGATCTGCGCGGTCGCGTCGCGCTTGAGCTCGATCACGACGCGCGTGCCGTCCCGGGCGGATTCGTCCCGAAGGTCGGAAATGCCCTCCACGCGCTTGTCGTGCACCAGCTCGGCGATCTTTTCCACGAGCTTTGCCTTGTTCACCTGATAGGGGATTTCCGTTACGACGATGCGCTGTCGCCCGCCCTGCATCTCCTCGATTTCGTGTTTGGCGCGGGTCACCACCCTGCCGCGCCCGGTCATATACGCGGCCCTGATGCCGCTCATGCCCATGATGATGCCGCCGGTGGGGAAATCCGGCCCCTTGATGTGCTGCATCAAATCCTCGGTGGTGCACTCGGGGTTGTCGATCATATGAACGACGCCGTCGATCACCTCGCCGATGTTGTGCGGCGGTATGTTGGGGGCCATGCCCACGGCGATGCCGCCCGAGCCGTTCACCAGCAAGTTGGGGAATCTTGCGGGCAGCACCTCGGGCTGCTGGAGGCTCTCGTCGAAGTTCGGGTAAAAATCGACGGTCTCCTTATCCAAATCCTGAATAAGCTCCGTAGCAGCGCGCGAAAGGCGCGCCTCGGTGTAGCGCATGGCCGCGGCGCCGTCGCCGTCCACCGAGCCGAAGTTCCCCTGCCCGTCCACCAGCAGATAGCGGGTGGAAAAATCCTGCGCGAGGCGCACCATCGCGTCGTACACCGCCGTATCGCCGTGCGGGTGGTATTTGCCCAGCACGTCGCCCACGATGCGGGCGCTCTTGCGGTAGGGCTTATCGTGCGTCATGCCCATTTCGTGCATCGCGTACAAAATGCGGCGGTGCACGGGCTTTAGGCCGTCGCGCACATCCGGCAGCGCTCTACTGATGATGACCGCCATCGCGTACTTAATAAAGCTCTCTTTTAGCTCGGCCTCCAGGTCGATGGGCAAAAGGTTTTCTCTCGTCTCGCTCAAAGATCACACCTCGTGCAAAAATTTATAGAATCATATCTTGATGTCTAGCCGGGCCGCCACGGGCGGCTGCGCATGTCCTCGCCCAGAACCATCCCCAGCAAAGCTTCCTGCCCGCGCGCCGCCGCGTGCAGCGCCAGCGCCTTCATCGCGGGGGTCATGGGCAGGTTGGCAATATCCCGATCTTGCCGCATCCAATGGAATTCCCCGTCTTCGCTGTCGGGAACAGCCGCTTCTTCGTCCATAGCCGCCGCATAATTAAACAGCATGCCGAACTCGTGGGGTTTGGCCACCAGCACGACGCCGCTGAGCGCCACATCCCGCAAGCGTCCGGGCGGAATGCCCGCCTCTTCCTCAAACTCCCTAAGCGCCGTGGCCTGCGGGTCGTTGAGTTCCTCCGGCTCCATATGCCCGCCCACGTTCGACCACATGCCGGGGGCAATTTCCTTATCCTGCGCGCGCCTGAGCATCAGCAGCCTCTCGCCACACCGGGCCGTAATGCCCGCCGCCGGGCGGAACGCCGCCTCGGGGGATGCGTCGGTAGCGAGCCAGCGCATGGTCTCCTCTTCAAGGAAGCCCATCTTTACGGTTGCGTCGTCCTGGCGGGCGATGTAGTCGAGCATCAGCGCCCGCGTCGACGGGCGCATATCCAGCGCCGGAATGTCCTCCGGATTTAGCCAGTGAAGCTCGCCCTCGTCGTTCGGCCGCAGCACCGGGTCGCCCGTAAGCTCGGCGACATAGTCAAAATGCACGCGCAGCTCGGGGCCTTGCGGGGACAGCACCACATAGCGAAGGCCGAAGGACGCAAGCTGCTCCTCGCATAGCCCGGTCTCCTCCCACAACTCGCGCAGCGCGGTCTTTCTCGGCGTTCGAAGCTCGTAAGGCTCGACGTGCCCTCCGGGAAACGCCCATTGATTCGGCGCAAGCTTCTTATGCACGGCGCGTTTTTGCATCAGCAGCTTCCCATCCCTGCGCACGAGCACGCCGGCCATCAACCGCAAATACGGGCTATGCATGGGTCGCCTCCGGCCAGGGCGCGCGCCTGAATCCGCTTGCGAGCCTGCGCTCGATATAGGACATCTCCGGATTGGCGGCGTACGCGAAATGCACCGCCATGGTTCCGTCTCGCAGGCAAACCCGTATGCTCTCGGGCGCGTGCGCGTCGCTCCACATTTCGCCCAACGCCCGCCGCGCAGCCGCCTCGGGGTCGTGCATCTCCCCACCCCTTATGGGCTCCGCAGGCCCTTCCGGGCCGCCGGCCGTAACGCGCAGCTCGATGTCCGCCCAGGCCCCCATCGGTAGCAAGTCCGCGCCGGCAACGTAAAAGTTGAAGTATGCCTCGTCCCGCCGCGCCTCGTTCAAATAGTGCCGCATCATCACGCGGCTCATGGGCGTCAGCGGCAAATCGAGAATCTCTGCACACGGCAGCCAGCAGGGCTCTCCTTCGCCGTCTCCCGACAGCGGATGCTCGGCATCCGTCCACGCCTCGTAGTCCAGCGCGACGACCACGTGCCCGCCGTTAACCTCCAGCTTCGCATACCGAAGCCGTACATCGTGCAACATAGTAGCCATAAGGCCGGTCTCCTCGCACAGCTCCCACACCGCCGCTAGCTTAGGCGTCGCAAGTTCGTTCTCCTCCACGTGCCCGCCCGGGGTGCTTAGGCGGCCCGGCATAAACTTCGCCCTATCCGAGCGCCTGTGCATCAACACTTTCTCGCCGCAGCGCAAAATTACTCCCGCGCACGGCCTTAGGTACACCTTCTCCACCGCATCCTCCACCGTCTTGTTTTTCGCGCGCCTCGCCGCCACTCTTCGGCGTCCTTCTTCCGGGGCGGGCGGGGTGGGCGCGCCTCGTCGGCCCAGCTTCGTCGCACCCAGCCCCGGGGTGATGTCGCAGGAGAGGGGCCGTGGCCCCTCTCCCGGGGCTCTGGCGGATTGCTTCCGCTCAACTCTGCATTCAGAAGCGATCCGCCAGGCCCGTCTAAATATCCAAATCCTCCACCAGCTTCGCATTCAGCTCGATAAACTCGCGCCTGGGCTCCACCTTATCCCCCATCAGCAGCGAGAACATCTCATCCGCGCCCACGGCGTCCTCTACCCGCACCTTGAGCATGGTGCGCTGCGTAGGATCCATGGTCGTCTCCCACAGCTGCTCGGCGTTCATCTCGCCCAGGCCCTTATAGCGCTGGACG
The DNA here is from genome assembly GCA_031551255.1 of Eubacteriales bacterium. GTDB lineage: Bacteria > Bacillota > Clostridia > Christensenellales > UBA1750 > JAVBNW01. Next base: position 44,813 of record JAVBNW010000013.1, read on the forward strand.
CCCACGTCGCTGCCCCTGCCGATCTCATCCATGTACGCGTCGAGCTGCTCATCGGTATACAGATACTTTTCTTTTTTGTTCTTCGTCACCTTGTAAAGCGGCGGCTGGGCGATGTACACATAGCCCTGTTCGATCAGCGGACGCATGTAGCGGTAGAAGAACGTAAGAAGCAAAATTCTAATATGCGAGCCGTCCACATCCGCGTCCGTCATGCACACGATACGGTGATAGCGCAGCTTCTCCACGTTAAAGTCGTCCCCGACCCCTGCGCCGAACGCAGTGATCATGGCCTTGATTTCCTCGTTGGTCAGGATTTTATCCAGCCGCGCCTTCTCCACGTTTAAAATCTTGCCACGCAACGGCAAAATGGCCTGAAAGTTGCGATCGCGGCCCTTCTTGGCCGAGCCGCCGGCGCTGTCGCCCTCCACGATGAAAATCTCGCAGTTGGCCGGGTCCTTATCCGCGCAGTCGGCCAATTTCCCGGGCAGAGAGTTGGATTCCAGCACGTTTTTGCGCCGGGTAAGCTCCCTCGCTTTGCGGGCCGCCTCCCTGGCGTGCGCCGCCATCAGGCATTTTTCTAAGATGATCCGGCCCACCTGCGGGTTCTCCTCGAGAAAATCCGTCAACCCGTCCGCCACGACGGATTCCACCATGCCGCGCACCTCGCTCGAGCCCAGCTTAGCTTTTGTCTGCCCCTCGAACTGCGGCTCGACGAGCTTGACCGACACCACAGCCGTCAGCCCTTCGCGGATATCCTCGCCCGCCAGGTTCTGGTCGGCGGGCTTGAGCATGCCGATCTTGCGGCCGTAGTCGTTCACCACCCGCGTCAACGCGCGCCGGAAGCCCTCCAGGTGCGTTCCTCCTTCCGGCGTGCCGATGTTGTTGGCAAACGTATACACGTTTTCGGAATAGCTGTCATTCCACTGCATCGCAACTTCGATAGTGGTGGTATCCCGCTCTCCGGAGACGAACACCGGCTCGGGGTGCAACGTCTGCCGCGTGCGGTTTAGGTATTCCACAAACGAGCGGATGCCGCCCTCGAAGCGATAGCTCTTCTTCGCGCCGTCCCGCTCGTCGATAAGATCCAGCCGAATGCCCGCGTTCAAAAACGCCATTTCGCGAAATCTGGCGCGCAGGGTATCGAAATGATACTCCGTGTCGAACGTGAAGATCTCCTTGTCGGGCATGAAAGAAATCGTCGTTCCGGTAACGTCGGTGTCGCCGATCACTTTTAGATCATGCAGCGGTTCGCCGCGCGAATAGCGCTGGTTGTGAACCTTGCCGTCCTGATAGACGGTCACATCCAGCCATTCGGACAACGCGTTCACAACCGACATGCCCACCCCATGCAGCCCGCCGGAGACCTTATATCCCCCTCCGCCAAACTTGCCGCCCGCGTGCAGCACCGTTAAGCACACCTCCACCGCCGAGCGACCCACTTGCGGCTGGATGCCGCAGGGGATGCCGCGCCCATTGTCCGATACGGTGATGGAGTCGTCCGGATGGATGGTTACGGTGATGTGGTCGCAAAAACCGGCGAGCGCCTCGTCGATGGAATTGTCGACGATTTCGTACACCAGGTGATGCAGCCCGCGCTCGTCGGTAGAGCCTATGTACATGCCGGGCCTGCGTCTGACGGCCTCGAGCCCTTCGAGGACTTGGATGTTGGATTCGTCGTAGTGCTGTGGTTGCTGATCCAGCGTCATCTTTTCACTCCTAACATTGCCCGCGCAATCGCCTTGCCGTTTGCCGACCGCCAAAGGCGCGGCTTTACAAAACCCGATTGCACTATGCCCACGCGGGGGCTAATCGCCCAAGCCCCTGCTGCGCCGAAGCAGCGTCAGCGAGGAAATGGAGGAAGGTCGTATATCGGTCTTTCCCCATGCGTGCGTAACGATCGCGGTACGCGCATCGGGCGGGAAAACGCAGTCTTTCAAAAAAGCCGCCGCATCCGAGTTCTTTGCCGCCTCCAGATCGAGAATGGCGACGATATGCCTAAGCGGCACGAGATCTCCTCCGCCCAAATGCAGCATCAAGCGGCCTTCACACCTCTCTAAGATAATTGCCAAAATACGGCGAACGATCGGGCGAAAATGCAGGGCGGCCGTTCAGATTGATCGGCTGCAGCAGGGCCGCCCGAAAAATCTTACTTCTTATATTATAGCCGATTTTTGGACAAAAAGATAGGCGACGCTCCAAGAATTAACTTAGGCGCCGCTTTGTCGATTTGCCCTGCGCTCTATTTCCCGCGACATTGCGATGTCGCTGAAAATTGCCGCTACGTGAAACCTCCTCTTCTCGCAAGACGCCGAGGCGCCTTGTGGGATTGAAAAGAACGAAGTTCGCATGCTCCGGTTTCTTCATCGTCATCCCCCATCCTCAAAACGCCACAGCGCCTTCGGAGAAGCGGACGGGAGGGGCGAAGAGAGTGCGCTTCCATTCCTGCTCCGCCGTTCTTCGTAATCTCAAAGAAACCTCAGTTTCTTTGAGAAGAGGAGGAGCGGCAAAATGAGCGAGCTTTCGTGCCGGAGCACGAAAGCGATGGATATGTAGCTCGCGACGACGACTTCACCTCTTCTTGCTGAAACACCACCGGAGGATCGGTGCGTAGTACAAACGCAAAAGTCTTCGCCTCGTTCCCCTCGCCCACCTTGAGCAAAAAGCCGCGCAATGCGGAGCCCGGCGCATAATCGGCGGAATTAGAGCTCAGCGCCGTCATCCAGTTGGATTCGAGCGCGAATTCCGCCGCGCCGCCGCCCCACGTAACCGCGGGAACGACGCTCGATTTGGGCGCAGAAAACTTCACGCTACCGTCCTCGCGCAGGATATAATCTTCCCATTCGCCCTCTTGAGGCGCACTTTCGCCCTGGAACGCCGCCTTCACCTCGGCCCCCAGCGGCACATAGGGGATGTCGTCTTTCTTCTTTCCATCCATAACCTGCTCAAAGATCGCCGAAGGATCGCCTTGTGCCCCTTGTTCTACGATCGCGGGCAATTTGGCGCCATCCGCCTTGGCAGCAAATTCTGCGGGCGCGCAGCCGCCAAGCAGCAGCGTGCCGATGCAAAGCAGTGCTAATCGTTTTCGCATCCGCATCCTCCTTCGGCGTCAGGCCTCGCGCAGGAACTTCACCTGCGCCTTGCACAAATCGTAATAATGCCCCTCGTTGGCGAGCAGTTCCTCGTGGGTGCCCGCCTCGGCGATGTGCCCGTCCTGGATGACCATGATGCAGTCCGCCTTGCGGATGGTGGAGAGCCTATGGGCGATTACGAAGGATGTGCGCCCCTTGAGCAGCAGCTCGAGCGCCTGCTGGATCAACATTTCGGTGTGGGTGTCGATGGAGGAGGTCGCCTCGTCCAGGATCAGGATGCGCGGGTCGTTCAGCAGCGCCCTCGCGAAGGAAATAAGCTGCTTTTGCCCCACCGACAGCCGCGAGCCGCGCTCGTTGACCTCCGTCATATACCCGCGCTCCATCGCCGCGATGAAATCGTGCGCGCGCACGGCTTTGGCGGCGGCGACCACCTGCTCGTCGCTCGCATCCCGCTTGCCGTAGCGGATGTTATCCATGATGGTTCCGGAGAAAATGAAAGAATCCTGCATCATCACCGACATCTGCGAGCGCAACGAGTGAAGATCCACGTCGCGTATATCGCGCATGTCGATCTTGACCGCGCCGTCGGTCACGTCGTAGAAGCGGGAAACTAGGTTCACCACCGTGGACTTACCCGCGCCCGTCGGCCCCACCAGCGCGATGGTCTGCCCGGGCTGCACGGTGAATCTTACGTTCTTAAGCACGATCTTCTCGGCGTCGTAGCCGAACGTCACGTCGTTAAACGCCACATTGCCCTTGATCGTGGGAAGATCCGGCGCGCCGGGCTTGCTCTTGATGTCCACCGGCGTATCCAGGATTTCGAAGATGCGCTCCATCGAGGCCGCCGCCACCAGAATGCTGTTGTAAAAGTTCGAAAGGTTGTTCAGCGGCTCCCAGAACCTGCCCAAATACCATAGGATAACCAGCAACGAGCCGATGGAAATGCCACTGGGCCCACCCATCATGGCGATGCCAAAGATGTACACCAAAATCGTGCCGATGGTGGACATAACGTCCAGGCTCGGCCAGAAAAAGTTGTTAAGCTTAATCGCGCGAATCCACGAAAAGCGGATGTCGTCGTTCACGTCGTCAAAAATTTCGCCGTTGACCTGCTCGCGCACAAAGCTCTGGGTCACCCGCATGCCGGAGAGCGATTCGTGCAGGTAGCCGTTCATGTTGGAGATCTTGATGCGCACCGATTGCCAGTTGCGGCGCATCCTGCGCTTCATGACAAACAGGATCAGCACGAGAAACGGCATGATCGACATCGAAATCAGCGTCAGCTTCCAGTTCTCGGTGAGCATGAGCCCCAGCAGCAAGATGAGCGTTAGGCAATCGATGAACACGTTGACGATGCCGTTGGTCATCAAATCGTTTAACGAGTTTACGTCGTTGATGATGCGCACCATGATCTTGCCGGCCGAGCGCGTATCGAAAAACGAAAATGAAAGCTCTTGCACGTGATTGAACAGGTCTTCGCGCAACTGGGCGATGGCAGTGCGGCCCACAAATTCCATGATGCGCACGCGGTAGCGCATGCATATGCCGCCCGCGAGGCCAAGACAGGTCATCACGAGGATGAGCGTGCCAAGCCCCTTAGCGACGCCCGGCTCGATGTTGTGGTCGATCGCATAGCTCATCAGCTTGGGCAGCGCCAGCGAAGCCCCGGCGCTTACGACCATCAGCACGAGCGAAAGGATCAGCTTTCCTTTATACGGCACAAGGTAGGAGATCAGGCGCCTGAACTGCGCGTAGTTAAACGGCCTTTCAATCGCCTCGTCGTCGATGATGCGAAGCTTGGGCATCTACATCGCCTCCTTCTCGCCGATCGAGGCAAAATCCTTGTACTGATCCTGCACCATGCCGAAGTAGATGCCCTTTTGCGCGAGTAACTGCGCGTGGGTGCCGCGCTCTGCAATGCGACCGTCGTTCAGCACGAGGATGAGATCGGCATCCTTTACCGAGGAAATGCGGTGCGCGATCACGAACGTGGTGCGGTTTTGCATCTGCTCTTTCAGATCTTGCTGGATCAGATATTCGGTTTCCATATCCACGGCTGAGGTCGAGTCGTCGAGCACAAGGATGGTCGGATCGTACAAAAGCGCCCTGGCGATGGAAACTCTCTGCTTTTGCCCGCCGGAAAGCCCCATGCCGCGCTCGCCCACGATCGTGTCGTATCCTTGGGGCATCGCCTGAATAAATTCTTCCGCCTGCGCCGCGCGCGCGGCGGCCTCGATCTTATCCATCGGCGCATCCACCCTGCCGAAGGCGATGTTCGCGGCGATCGTTTCGGACAACAAAATCGTTTCCTGGTTCACATAGCCGATCCTGTCGCGCAGGCGCTTGATGGGCATATCCTTCACATCTACGCCGTCGATCGTCACCGCGCCCTGCTGGCACTCATAAAACCTGGCGAGCAGGTTGACGATGGACGTCTTGCCCGCGCCGGTCGCGCCCATAACGGCGACGGTCTGCCCCGGCTTCGCCTCAAAGCTTATGTCCCTGAGCACCACGCCGTCGCCATAGGAGAACGTGACGTTTTCAAACTTCACATACCCGGTGAAGTTCTCGGGGAACGTCGTCTTTTTAGCATCGCGGATGCTCGGACCAAGATCCATATAGTAAAACAGCTTGTCGGCCGAAGTGACCGCCTGTGCGAGCATGTTGATCAGGTTACCCAGCATGCGCATCGGTCCGGTGATCATCCAGGTAAAGTTCATAAACACCACGAGCGTGCCCAGGGTAATCTGCCCGGTGATCACCATCGTGCCGCCCGCGAGCAACAGCGCCGGGGTAGTAAAGTTGGAAAGGAGCTCGAGCACCGGCACAAAGTTTGTGCGGATGCGATTTGCGTTTAAATGCAGGTTCAAAAGGTGCTGGTTGTCGCCGCGGAACGCGTCCTTTTCATATTGCTCCTGCGCGTAGGCCTTCACGACCCGCACGCCGGAGATATTCTCCTGTGTGCGAGTGGAGAGCACCGCGTTTTGCTCGCGAATGGCGCGGAACGCGGGGCGTATTTTTTTGTTGAAGAAAAAGGCGATGACGGCTACCACCGGCGCAAACGCGAACATGACCAAGGCGAGACGCACATCCAGGAAGAACAGGATGATCAACGAGCCGAAGAACCAGATGGCGTTTTCGACGATCTGCACCACGCCGCCTGCCAGCAGGTTGCGCATGCCCTCGATATCGCCCGTCATGCGGGACATGATTTCGCCGACATAGTTCTTATCGTAAAACTCGTAGGGCATGCCCTGCAAATGCTCGTACAGGCCCGTGCGCAGGTCGTAGGTAAAATCCTGCGAGAGCCTTTCGAACTCGAGGCCGCGCATGTAGTTGGAGCCCGCGCGCATCAGCGTGAGCGCAAGAATGATCGCACACAGCGGCAAAAGCTGCTCGTGAAGGCCCTGTTCGATGACCTCATCCACCACCCGGCCCGATAGCATCGGCATGATCAGCCGCGTGGCATTGGCTACCGCCAAACCGATGAGCCCTAAGATAAAATGCCGCTTGTAAGGCTTGCACATGCGCGCGATGCGCAACAACACGTCCAAGAAGAACTCCTCCCCGCCCGTGGTTTCGCGTGCGCCCGGCATAGCCGGACGACGACGGTCGATCGCCAACGAACTTCAAACCCGACACAAGACGAGCGAACACGCTTTGCGACCCTATGAAAAGGACGCCGGCGGACCGTCCGGATGCGCTGGCTTTGAAGGCCCTCGACCATAACCATATATACCCCGTCATGATAACGGATTATCGCCTTGCTGTCAAAACCCGTATGCCCGGCTGAGCGCGGCAAGAATGCGGTGCGGGCAGGCCTTGGGACGGATAACGCCGAATCCCTTCCAACTGCAAAGTATCCGCCCTCTACACTGCAAGGCGAGGTGGATGCAATATGAAGCACATGCGCATCATCTTCACGACATACACTGAACACAAAAATATTTTTATCGTTTTTCGATAAATAATTGTTGTAAAACAGCAACCAATCGGATATACTAATCCTAGCCCAGCCGATAAGGCGCCGCCTGCGTATTCGAAAAATGCGCGAGACCAAAGGTGAATTTCGAAGATTATCAACTCAAGCCGCAGGCAACGGGCCTCACGAGGTCCGGCGTGCCCGGCGGCTGCCGGCGGAGGTGTTTCCCTATGACCAAAGGGCGAGTCGAGCTCACCATTTTGACGCCCCTTTGCTACGTGAGTATGGCGGTGGCAATCGTATGCGCAGCCTTTGCGCCGTATCTCCTTACGCGCTTCGGCTACCAAAGCGCGTATGCCGCGCCGCTGTGGCTCATCGCGCTGGCGTTCGCGTTCGCGGTATGGCAATTGCGCGGCATTTTAAAGCTCGTCGCGTCTGGCGACCCATTTTCCCGCCGCAACGAAAAATACCTAAGGCGCATCTCGTGGTGCTGCTTCGCGGTGGCGGTGGCGGCGCTGGCCATGCTTCCAATCTATTTTTCGCTAATCAAAGTATTGATGGCCCTGTTCGCCATAGCCGGCGGCCTGGTGATGCGGGTGCTCGCCCGGGTATTTCTTCTGGCCGCGCAGCAAAAAGAGGAAATGGATTTGATCATTTGACGCCGCCACGCGCTCGCAGTGCGACCTAGGGGCCTGTTGACATAATCCGAAATGCCGGTTTTCGAGTCGATTTTTGCGCCTGATGAGGCGCAGAAAGGAGGCGACCCTTCGGGATACGCCTTCGGCGTGAAATGCCGGCTGCTATGGCAGGGCTGCGAACAGCTTTGGCGGCTTTAAGCGGCATTACCGCAGGCGACGCTTCCAGCCGAAGGCAATCGACGGCAACAAAATCAGGCACGAAAAGCGACCAAAATACGGTGTTGAGTGTTTGTATCAACAGGCCCCAAGGAGGTGAGCTCTTGGCCATTCGGCTGGATTTGGATGTGATGATGGCGCGCCGCAAGGTAGGCCTGATGGAGCTCGCCGCCAGGGTGGGCATCACGCCCGCGAATATGTCGGTGCTGAAAAACAACAAGGGCAAGGCAATCCGCTTTTCCACGCTCAGCGCGCTGTGCGAAGCGCTGGGCTGCCAGCCCGGCGATCTTATGGTATACGTTCCCGGCGAGGATGAAGACGACCCCGATCCATAACGCATTTACATACAATACATCATAATGGAGGTATTTCGATGGAGCACAATCAGCTGCCCCAGGCTTCGCCTTACCCAAACCCGGCGTTTGCCGCGCCTTCGCCCCGCCCGGAGCCCACCCCCGCGCCGCCGGGCGTAGCCCTCTGGGCGGCTCTTCTGGCGCTGTGGTGCTCGGCGCTGGCCTACCCCACGCTGTTTTCCAGGACGTTCATCGACTACATTCCGAACGAGATTTCCGTATACGTCGACGCGCCGATGGGCGTAAACATCCCTTTGGCGGTGCTCGCCGTATACGCGGCGTTCTTCCTTGCGATGCGTGGCCAACGCAAAATATGTATAAGAAAGGGCTGGCCGCTGTTTCCCGTGGTGGGGCTCATCGCCCTTTCCTTTGCACTATACAGCGTTACGGAGCTGATGGCGGTCAACTTTCTCGCGCTGGCAACGCTCGTGCCCTTGCATTTATCCCTGCTCTCGGGCGGCAACTGGCCCAAGCTTACCGGGGCGGCGTTTTATGCGCAGGCCGCATACGATATTTTTGCACGCCCTTTCGCGTTTTTGTCCGATAGCTGCCGGACCGCGCTGGGCGGATCGAAAAAAGGCGCGTTGCGCACGGCAATGCTCGCGTTGGCCGGGCTCGCCATCGCGCTGCCGGTGCTTGCGGTGGTGACGGTTCTGCTCGCCGCTGCGGATGAGCGCTTCGAGTCGCTAATTGAAAACCTCTTCCGGCATATCGACGTGCCGCAGATCATCGGCATCATCATCCTCGCGGGAATGGGGATGTTCCTCGCGCTGAGCTGCCTGTATTCCCTACCGCTGGGCAAAAAAGTCGAGCGCGTCCAGGCGGAAGCAAAGCCCGGCAAGGGCATCCACCCGGTGCCTGTGTACGCGGCGTTGGCGGCACTCAACCTCATCCTCGTGCTGTTCGCGGGCATTCAGATACAGCGGTTGTTCGGAGAACTGCTGCTTACCGGCGCGCAGCACGCGCAGTACGCGCACGAGAGCTTTTTCCCCATGACCGCCGCCGCGCTTATTTGCTACGGCGCGCAGGCGCTGTGCCTGAACTTTACGCGCAGGGAGGGCAAGGCGCTGCCGCTGCGCGTTCTGGTAACGACGACGGCGGCCAGCCTGCTGGTGATGATGGTTTCTGCGTTTCGCGCCATCCTTTTATATCAGCAAGCCTTTGGCCTGACCCGCCTGCGCGTGTACGTCACTTTTTGCATTGCGGCGCTATTTCTGCTGTTGGTTTTCACGCTGCTGAAAATCTGGCGACGCATTCCGTACCGTGCGATGGCCTTCGCGGTGCTCATCGCGGCGCTGGTCGGCGTCAATTATATGAACCTTGACCGGACGATCGCCGCGTACAACGTGCGCCTTGCGCAGAGCGGGGGGCAGGAGCTGGATGCCTACTACCTCGCCTCCCTGTCGCCGGACGCCCTGGTCGTTTGCATAGGCGAAGTGGAGGGGAGTGTACGCGACGGCCACAGGCCAAGGGGCAAGCTATACGCCGCCAAGGTGCAAAACGAAGACATCCGCGTGTGGAACCTCGGCCGCGCCCGCGCCGCCGCGGCGTTCGACGCCAGGTATGGGGAGGCGGCGCGCGCCGAGGTGCAAAGGTAGCAAAAGGAGGCGCGAAAAACGCGAGCAAGGGGGATTGCATCCCCTTAGGCCGATGACAAAGTCGACAAAGATAAAAAAAAGGAAGAAAGCGGAAAAAGTCCTGCATTATGCGGTTCTTCTTGGTGTGCGGGGCCGAAGCCCCGCCTGGAAAGAGCCGGAGTGCGACCTGCGCGTTTGCAGGCTCATTCCAGTTAGGACCTGCTGACATAATCCGAAATACCGGATTATGTCAACAGGCCCTAGTATGCAAGTCCGGCCGGGAATGGCGGAGCCGTTCCAAGGACTTGCATTTCGCGATGACAAACCTGAGTTTGTCATCGCGCCGAAGGGAATTGCATCCCCTTGGTCCCTCGCAATGCCTGCGGGCATTGCCGGTGATTTGGATAAAACTGTCCGCCCGCGATCGTGGCCGAACCTCCGGTGAATAGCTTGAGGTATGCGATCCACGGTTTTATACGCCGCTCGCAAACACTTTTATCAGCGCGTCCTGCGCAAGCTCGATGCCGAAACAGTCCCTAAGCGCGGCGTCCAACTCGCACGGCGACGCCAACGTGGCGGCCCGCACTTCCTTTCCCGCAAACCGCTTAAGCTCCAGGCCGTCGAGCGTTACGCGGCCCTTAGGCGTGCGGATCGCCACGATCGCCTTTTTGTTAAACGGCGATTCGGGGGCATACTCGCAAAAGTAGCTGATCGCGGTAAAATCGACGGGCAGTTGAGGCTCCTCGGTAAAGGAATATAGGTCGCGCCAGGCCCCGCGGTAAAAATCCTGGAGCACCCAGCCGAGAAGGCCATCCCGTCGGAATCGGTAGGTTCCGGCGGACTGGGCCTGCATCTCGCCCTGGATAAGCCTAAGCGAGCGCGTAGGCACGGCAACGCCTACGCCCACATCGGCCACATAATCGCCATCGTCCGCCGTGCGCACCCTGAGCACGTGATGGCGGCGCTTAGGGATGTTCGCTTCGCCCATCACGAACCTGCCGAAGTAGTCGGTCACCGAATACCCCAGCGAGCTAAGCAACCACCCAAATAGCGCGTTGAGTTCAAAGCAGTAGCCGCCCCGCTTTAGCAGCACGATCTTTTCATACAGCGCGCTTTGCGCAAGGGAAAGCCGCGCGCCCGCCAGGATATCCAGGTTCTCGTACGGCACGGCGCAAAAGTGCCGCTCTTGAAGCTCCATGAGCGCCTTCGCCGTCGGCTCCGCGGGAAAATCCGCGCCGATGCGCCGAAGGTAGCGCTCCGTTTGCTCGCGCGTCATGATGGCTACGCGCCGATCGCCGCGAGAAACTCGTTGGCGATGATCATGTGCCCGGATGTCTCGGGATGGATGCGGTCCCACGCGAGATAGTAGGGATGTACGTGCATAAGCGCGCGGTCGAACGCCGCCTGAAGATCCACCAGCACAACGGATCGCCTTTGCGCAACCTCCTTGACGACTTCGCCGAATTCATCCATTTTTGCGCGCATGGGATCGGCCTTGTTCGGCTCGATCATATACGGGGTCATGAGCACCAAACCCTTCACGCGCGGAAGCGTTTGCGCGACGAGGCCGTCGAGAATCGCGGCGAAATCCTCAAGGGCGACGTGCTCTTCGGGCTGGTTGGGGCAATCGAAGGTGCGCCATACGTCGTTGATGCCGATGAGCACCGATACCCAGCTAGGTGCAAGATCCAACACGTCGCTTTGCCACCTGGCCTTGAGGTGGCGCGCCTGGTTGCCGCCTATGCCGGTGTTGATTACGTGTATGCCCGCCTCGGGATGCTCTGCCGTTAGGCGCGCGCCCACGAGCCTTACGTAGCCCTCGCCCAAGGCTCCGCCGCGGCCCTGCCCGATGGGGCGGGCCCTCCCGCAATCGGTAATCGAATCGCCAATCATCACGAGCCTCGCATGGTTTTTAAGCAACATGTCGCTTCCTCCGCATCTGTAATGATCTCCATGCCGATGATACCACGTCTTGGCATGCGCCGGAAGATGCCGGCAATAGACATCATGCGAACCTTCAAAGTAACGGCGGAGACGGCGAAAGCGACGCGATGCGGCGTCGGCGCCTCCTGATAGACTCCTTCTAGCATGCATCGGCGGCGCTTCCTTATCGCGGGCTGCACAGCGCGCGCGCGTTCCCCGTTCCTCTTACTCCCACAAGAC
>JAVBNW010000076.1:0-25777 GCA_031551255.1 Eubacteriales bacterium
CCCGGCCCCCCCCCCCGCGGGGGGGGGGGGGGGGGGGGCGCCCCCCCCCCCCCCCACGCCGTTTGCACCCCCATGCCGTAAACGACGCCCCCTTACAATACTGCTGCTCTTACTTAAGCTGCCCGCCGTTAAGTTCGTCCAGCACGAGCTGCACGCGCGGCATCATATCCTCCACCACTTTATCCCACTCCGTCTCGATGTCGATGTTCGGCTGGGCGATCAGCGTAACGAGCCGCTCCTTGGCATCCTGTCCGAAGGAGCCGAACTTATCCTTATTGGGAGCCGCGCCAAACGAAACGTCAAAGTCGAACATCTTAACCGCGGTGGGCACCTTGCCGGAGGCAAACGTAGCCCATAGGCGGTCGCGCTCATCGTATTGGTATTTAACTGCGTCCGGCCCGATGATGCTGCGTTGGTTTTCCGAGCCGTTGGCCTCGTTAAACTCGTGCACGTTGGTGAAAGGATTGATGTAGCTCTGTATCGCGTCGTCAAACTCCCAGTTGAGCTTAACATCCGCAAGCCCGTCGCCGATCACTTCGTAATCGACACCTTCCTTGCCCCACTGGCGCATCTGGCGGCCTTCCTTGGTTTGCAGGTACTCCCAGAAGTCCAGAATGCGGTCTACCTTATCCTGGGTAATCTTGTGGCTCATGGCCGTAACCGTCCAATAGTCTTCAGTTTGGGTCATGTACCATGTGCCGTCCCAGCCCAGCACGATGGCGATGCCGAAGTCTTCGCGTTTTTGGATTGCGCCCGAGCGCATCATGTCGTCCGTCCACGTGTTGAGCGAGCCGGTTACGTTATAGTTGGCAAACGCAAGGCCGGCCTTGATCATATCCTCGTGCTCGTTGCCGCTGAACACGATGTTGTCCTTGAAGATCAAGCCCTTTTGATACATCTCGTACGTGCGCTTGACGCCTTCTTTATACTCGGGCAGCGCTGCGGGCCACACGTATTGGCCGTCCACCTTGATATAAGAGCAGGTTTCATTGCCTTCCGCCGCAGGGGGGCCGATGAACAGCGCCGCGGCGTGCGGGAAGGCCCATGTAGGCATCACCAGGCCGGCATTGGCGGTGCCGTTCTTGCCCGGGTCTTCCTTCAGAACCGCTTCGATCAGCGCAATCCACTCGTCCCAGGTGTAGATGTCGCCTTCTTTGTAAAGCCCCAGATCCTGCGCCCAATCGCGCCTATACGACCAATGCGAGGTATAGCAGTTTTGCGCCTCAGGCGGGTTGGCGCGCAGCGAAGGCCAAGCATACAGCTCGCCGTCCACGCTCAGCGGCTTGATGGAAGCGGCCGTTTCATAGGTGCTTTTAAGGTTCGGCCGCGCATCGGTGAAGTACTCGGCCTTAAAGGGCGCAAACGCGCCCTGGCGCGCCCATTCCTTGTACTGGGTGGCCTGCTGGCCCTTCAGATCCCACCAAATAAGGTCGGGTGCGTCGTCGGTGGAGATCCAGGTATTGATCAGCTGGTTCCACTCGCCCCAGTTGCAGGGAACATAGTTAAACGTGAGGTTGAACTTCTCTTGGATGATTTCGTTGCGGACGTGATGGCCGTTCCGCTCGGCGTTCATCACGTTCATCGATACGACAATCGGTTCGGCATATGGGTTGTCTGCATCGGGTTGGTCGGGGGTGGTCGTCTGCTCCGCTTTAGCGGTTTCGGTCGTCTTTGCCGCAGAGGCGTCGGTACTCGCGGATGCGGGGGTGGGGCTTGAGCCTTGGCAGGCGGCCATGGATAGCGCCATCATCAGCGCCAAGGCCAAGACACTGAGCTTTTTCATAGGTTGATCCTCCTTTAGTTCCAATGTATAGTGACAGGTTTCCCTGGGGTACGCTATTCTTTTACAGCGCCCAAAGTAAGACCGCTTAGAAAATATCTTTGCAGCACGGGGTACAGGCACATCATCGGCAGCATGGACACGATGATTGAGCTCATCTTAATCGAATCGCCCTGGATATCGGGCCGCATCTGCCCCGGGATGTTTTGCGTAGCCATGGTGTTGACATCGTTGATGATCGAACGCAACACGTTTTGCAGCGGCCAGTAATCTACGGATTTTGTAAACATCATCGCGTGATACCATTCATTCCACCGATCCACCGCGTAATAGAGCGTAAAGGTAGCTAGCAGCGGCAGGGAAAGCGGTAGGATGATGCGCGCCAGGATCATCCAGTCGCCCGCACCGTCGATCTTGGCGGATTCCTCCAACGAAGGCGGCAGAGACTTGAAGTAGTTGGATATGATCAGCATAAACATGATGTTCAGGCCCATCGGTATGATCATGACTGCCAGCGTATCGGTAAGGTGAAGCCCCTTGATGAGCAGATAGTACGGTATGAGCCCGCCGGAGAAGTACATGGTGAACACGATCAAAAAGCGGAAGATCTTGCGGCCTGGGAACGGCTTCGTGAGCGCATACGCGCACATAACCGTTAAAAGCATGTTGTAGACCGTACCAAAAAGCGTTACGATGACGGAATTTTTATAGCCGATCCAAATCATAGGGGATTTAAACGTAAAGTCGTACGCATCCCACGTCACCGCCGGCGGGATGAGCATAAAGCCCTGGTAGCGCAAATATACGGTGTTGGGTACAAACGAAACCAGTACCGCATTGTAAAAAGGGTAGAGGATGAGCAGCCCGAGCGCGCTCAAAAAAGCGAGGATCAATCCATCATAAAACGTAAAGCGGCGTATCCGGTTCTTTTTTGCGATTTTTTCCGGCGCCTGCACTTTGGTTGCCGTCTGTGCCATGGACCCACCCCCTACAATATCGTTTCCTGGCCTAGCGCGCGGGTTACCCCGTTGGCGATGAGAAGCAGCGTAAAGTTGATGATATTTTTAAATAGCCCGACGGCCGTAGGAAAGCCCATGTTGATGTTGGCCGTGCGCCCAAAGGTGATGCGGTAGATGTAAGTATCGAGAATGTCGCCTTTTGCGTAGACGGGCGGAGAATAGGTGTTGAAAATTTGATCGAAGCCGCCTTCCATAATCGCGCCGACGCGCAGTACAAATTGGATGGCGATCATGTTGATGATGCCGGGCAGCATGATGTACCAAACCTTTTGCACGCGGCCGCACCCGTCGATGGTAGCGGCTTCGTAAAGGGATTGATCGATGCCCGCGATCGATGCCAGGTAGATGATCGTGCCCCAGCCCGCCTCCTTCCACATATCCGACAGGATGACGATCCACCGGTACGCGTTGCCGTCGTACAGAAGACTCCAGTTTTCCGCCGCTGCTGGGTTGAACAGCATCACAACCTTGCGAACCATGCCGTTCGTACCCAGCAGGTTGAGCATAATGCCCGCCAAGAGCACCCAGGAAAGGAAGTGGGGAAACGTGTAAACCGTTTGAAGCACGCGCCGGTAGCGCGGCGTATAGGCCTCGTTGATGAGAATCGCAAGAATGATCGGAAAGGGAAAGCCTATGACGATGCGCATAAAGGAGATGATGAGCGTATTGCGAAAAGCGGGCACAAAACCGGGCTCCAGCAGCATGTATTTGAAGTGCTCAAAATCGTTCCAGGGGCTATCGGCTATGCCCACATTGAGCATGTAGTTCTTAAAGGCCAGCTGAATGCCGTAGAGCGGAATGTATTTGAAGATAACAAAGTAGGCCATTGGGAGCAGCATCATCAGGTAGATCCAACGATAGCTCCAAATCCGCCTCCACGTGCGTCCCTTTGTGGAGAGTTTTGCCACCGGCTGTGCGATCATTGCGTCTTCCCACCACCTTTTAGTACAATACGACTTCTTTTAATCCGTTTACTTAGATACATAGGATTATATATAGGTTAGTTATGCATGTCAATTATGTTATTTTATAGTTACCATTCTGAAACCTCCCAAAATGGTAGAGAAAAGAGCCGCCACCGGGCGTATCGCGCCTGGTGGCGGCTCTGGACATTACTGGAAATTTTTTTTGGAGCTTTGAAAGAATGACTACGCCAAGGCTTAGCTAAGCCGAACGTAAGTTTAAAGCTTACTTCAACCCGCGGCTGCCGGGCTTGACGGGCGTGCTCCCCTGTTCGCACAGCGGGCAATCGGCCGCGTCCCAGGATACCACCTGCATAGAAATCGCCGCGCGCAAGGGGACGCCAAAGTCCACATTGCCCGCGCTGCGGTCTACGACCGCTCCCACGGCCACGGGGATTCCTCCTGCCGCCTTTACAAGCTCAATTACCTCGCGCACGGTGCCGCCGGTGGTGATCACATCCTCCGTCACCGCCACGCGCTCGCCGGGGCGGATCGCGAAGCCGCGCCGAAACACCATCGCGCCGTCCTGCCTTTCGGCGAAGATATTGCGCACGCCCAACTGCCTTGCCAGCTCGTAGCCCAGGATCACCCCGCCTACCGCAGGGGCGACCACCAAATCGACGGCTTCCCCTTTGAGCCTCTCGGCCAGAAGCGCCGTCAGCGCCGAAGCGTGCTCGGGGTACTCAAACAGATGCGCGCACTGCATGTAGCGGTCGCTGTGCCTGCCGGATGTCAGAACAAAATGGCCTTCCAGCATTACGCCCGTGGTGCGAAAAATCGTGAGAATCTGCTCTTGCGTCATGTGTTTCTCCTTTCCTTGGCGCGCCGCTACGCTTGCGGCAGAATCAACCCGCCCACCAGGTCGTTTACATCCTCGAGTTTCTGGCGCTTGAGGTATGCCTCAAGCCCAAAGACCGCCTTGGTACAGGCATATGGGTCGCTAAGGTTTGCGGTGCCGATCTGCACCGCGCGGCAGCCCGCCAGCAAAAATGCCGCGGCGTCCTCACCGTTTTGGATGCCGCCCGAGCCCACCACCGGAATGCTTACTGCGCGCGCAGCTTCAAACGCCATGCGCAGCGCGACCGGCCGGATGGCCGGGCCGGAGAGCCCGCCGGTTACGTTGCCCAGCACCGGGCGGCGGGTATTTACGTCGATCGCCATGCCGGTTAAGGTGTTGATCAGGGACAGCGCGTCCGCCCCCGCCCCCTCGGCAGCTCGCGCGCAATCGGCGATGGACTGCACGTTGGGCGAAAGCTTCACCATCAGCGGCTTCTTACACGCCGCGCGCACCGCGCCAGTGATCGCCGCCACGCCCTGCGGCGAATTGCCAAACGCAACGCCCCCTTGCTTCACGTTGGGGCAGGATATGTTCAGCTCCACGATATCCACGCCGTCCACGGAAACTCTGCGGGCCATCTCGCAGTAGTCCTCCGCCGTGTTGCCCGCGATGTTTACGATGACGGCGAGGTTCTTTTCCCTGAGCCACGAAAGTTCCTCGCGCAAAAACGCATTGACGCCCGGGTTTTGCAAGCCGACCGCGTTGAGCACGCCGGAGGGCGTTTCGGCGATGCGCGGCGGCGGATTGCCAAAGCGCGGCTCGAGAGTTAGGCCCTTGACCGCGATGCCCCCCAGCAGCGAAATGTCGAAAAACCGCGCGTACTCCCTGCCGAACGCAAACGTGCCCGAAGCGGCGATAATCGGGTTTTTAAGCTTCACGCCGCAAATTTCAACGCCCATGTTCATAGCTTGACTACCTCCCCGTCAAACACCGGCCCGTCCGCGCATACGCGAAAGTAGCCGTCCCACGCGGCGGCGCACGCGCACACGAGGCAGGCGCCGACGCCGCAGCCCATCCTCTGCTCGAGGGATAGCTTAAGCTTCACGCCGTGTTCTTTGGCAATCCCCTGCACCGCTCTGAGCATCGGGGTGGGGCCGCAGGCCATGATCACATCCGGCTTGCCCTTCTCAAGATCGCGCAGTAGCGGCGCGGTGACCAGCCCGTGCTCGCCCGCCGAACCATCGTCGGTGCATACAAAAACCTGCGCGCCCGCCGCCTCGCACTCCTTAGCGGCATAGATATGCTTCGCGGTGCGGTAGCCGAAGTAAGCCTTCGATACCCTGCCTGAGAAGCCTTCGGCGCAACAGCGCATCGGCGCCACGCCAACCCCGCCACCCACCAGCCATATCTCCTTGGCGGCATCCGCATGAAAGCCCTTGCCAAACGGGAAGATCAGATCCAACGCGTCGCCCTTTTTCACCGAAACTATGCGTTTGGTCCCTTCGCCCTTGGGCTGCACCGCAAGATGCAAAAGGCCGTCTTTCATGGAGTACACGCTGATGGGCCGCCGAAGCAGCCGCGCGTCGTCGCCGGGCACCTTAAGATGCGCGCACTGCCCCGGCGCGATCTCCTCCGGCAAGCCGCCGGGCAGCTCGAGTACGAGCTCGACGAGCTCCGCCGCGATATCCCTTGCGTCCGCGACGGAGGCCACATACGTCTTCAATCGTCCATCCTCTTTCTCGCTATCCGGACAAGCCGGACGGCCTTATTTTGCCGCATGAATTACCCGCGCGGGGCGATGTCCTCCCGCATCCTGACGGCCTCGGCCTTCGCGGCCTCGCGCCACGGAAGCTCCGGCGCCTTTTGATGTGCCGCCAGCAGCGAGCGGGAAGCGTTGACCACAGCGCCAAACCCATCGGGCCCGAAACAGCCGCGCAGATCCGCGCCAGTGGCGCCCTGCGCGCCGTAACCCGGCACGAGAAACAGCGAGTGGGGCATGCGCCCGCGCAGTTGCGTGCTCTGATCCGGATAGGTAGCACCGACCACCGCCCCCACGGGCGAGTAGCCGCTTGCGCCGATCAATGGCTCACCCCATTCGGCCACCAACTGAGCCATTGCCTCGTATACGGTCTTATCGCCGCAGGGCATATCCTGGATCTGCCCGCTGGAGGGATTGGACGTCTTGACGAGGATGAACATGCCCTTCTTATTCTCCTTGCAAAGCTCTAAAAAGGGCTTGACACCGTCGATGCCCAGATAGCCGTTCACGGTGAGAAAATCCGCCTCGAAATCCGCTCCGGGCGCAAGATATGCCCGCGCGTAGGCCTCGCTGGTGGCGCCGATGTCGTTGCGCTTGGCATCGGCGATGGTAATATACCCTTTTTCGCGCGCCATACGCAACGTTTGCGCAAACGCATACATTCCGTGCAAGCCCAGCTGCTCGTAATACGCAACCTGCACCTTCACGCAGGGGATCAGCCCCTGCATAAGCTCCAGCAGCGCCGCGTTGTAACGCAAAATCGCCGCGCAGGCGGCGGCGTTGTCGCTTGCATCCGCTACGGCAAACTCTTTAGGTAGATGGGAGAGCTGCGTGTCCAGCCCCATGACCGTAGGGTTGCCCGTAGCCTTGATCGCCTGAATCAATCTATCCGCCGCATTCATAGCGCATCCTCCGCATATACGCACTTGCCCCCGACGAACGTCGCCTTCACTCTGCCGCGCACCGTGCGACCGTCAAACGGCGTGTTCTTGCCTTTGGAGACAAACTGCGTTTTGTCGATCGTCCATTCCATGCCCGGATCGAACAGCATGAAATCCGCCACCTGCCCGCGCGCGAGAGCGCCACCGGGCAGCCGGAAGATTTCGGCGGGCTTCGTGCTCATCAGCTCGACAAGCCGCGCAAGGCTCATCAGCCCCGTTTCGACCAGCTGCGTATAGCATAGCGCCAGAGCGGTTTCAAGGCCCGATATGCCGCTGGCGGCCAGCGCAAACTCCACTTGCTTTTCATCCCGGTGGTGCGGCGCGTGGTCGGTGGCGATGCAGTCGATGGCGCCGTCGAGCAGCCCCTCGATCACGGCCCTTTGGTCTTCCTCGCCGCGAAGCGGCGGGTTCACGCGTGCATCCCCGCCGTAGCCTTCGCACAGCGCATCGGTGCCTGCGATATAGTGCGGCGCGGTTTCGCAGGTGATGTTCGCGCCCAGGCGCTTATAAAGCCTGATAATCTCCACCGCGCCGCGCGTGGAAACATGGCAGATATGTACTCGCGCTCCGGTTTCCAGCGCGAGGATGCAATCCCTTGCCGTCATGGTCTCCTCGGCGCTGGCGGGAATGCCCTTAACGCCCAGCAGCGATGATGCCGCCCCCTCGTTCATCTCTCCGTCGCCCACCAGGCTTGTGTCTTCGCAGTGCGCGGCGATGGGCAGATCGAACGCCGTGGCATAGCGCATGGCCGTGCGCATCATGCCGCCGGACATCACGGGCTTTCCGTCGTCCGAAACGGCGACGATGCCGCTTTTTTGCATATCCCCCATCTCGGCAAGCTCCTTGCCCTGGAGCCCCACGGTGATCGCCCCGATCGGGTATACGCGCACGACGCCCTCGCGGGCGGCCTTTTCCACAATATACTGCGTAACCGCCGCCGAGTCGTTCACGGGCTTGGTGTTGGCCATGCAGCAAACCGACGTATATCCGCCGCGCGCCGCGGCCCGCGTGCCGGAGGCGATGTCTTCTTTGTATTCATAGCCCGGATCGCGCAAATGCACGTGCAAATCCACAAGGCCGGGCAGCAGCGTCCAGCCCCGGCAGTCGACCGAGGACTCTGCGCCGGAGCCGTCAAGCTTCTCCCCGATCATGGCGATGCGCCCGTCCTCGATCAATATCTCGAGCGGCCTTCCTTGCGCCGAGCGCGCGTTCGTAAGATAGATCACGCCTGCGCCCCCCTTCTGGTGTACAGGTACAAAAGCGCCATGCGAACCGCGACGCCGTTGGTCACCTGTTCGTCGATTCTCGAGTCCTGCGAATCCGCGACGTCGGAGGTAATCTCGACGCCCCTGTTCATCGGACCCGGGTGCATGATCAGAGCATGCTCCTTCGCAAGCTCCAGCCTCTCTTTGTTCAGCCCGAAGATGCGCGCGTACTCCCGCTCGCTGGGGAAGCGCGGGGTTCCGATCCTCTCTTTTTGGATGCGAAGCGCCATCACGACATCCGCGCCGCGCACCGCGGCCTCGACATCCGTCGTCACCTCTATGCCGGGCATCGGCACCGGCGGCATCAGCGTCGGCGGCCCGGCAAACACGACGCTTGCGCCCATGGTCGCAAGCCCGAACGCGTTGGAACGCGCGACCCGGCTGTGCTCGATATCCCCAACAATCGCCACGCGCAGGCCCTTGATCTCGCCGAAGCGCTCGCGCATGGTCAGCATATCGAGGAGCGCCTGCGTCGGGTGCTCGTTGACCCCATCGCCTGCGTTAAGCACCGATGCGTTCACGTGCCGCGCCAGCAAATGCGGCGCGCCCGAATGCGGGTGGCGGATGATAATTACATCCGTCCCCATTCGATCGAGTGTAACGCCGGTGTCGATCAGCGTTTCGCCCTTTTGTATGCTGGACCCGGAAGCGGAAATGTTCGCCGCCGCGGCCGACATGTATTTGGATGCCAGCTCAAAGCTCATGCGCGTTCTGGTAGAATTTTCGTAAAATAGCGTGATGATCGACTTGCCCTGCAAGTGCGGCGTCTTTTTGCTGTTGCTCTCCAAGATGCGCTTGAGCTGCGAGGCATTGATGAGAATCTCTTCGATCTCTTCTTTTGGCACGCCGCGCAGGCCCAGCAGGTCTTTGCGCCTTGTAGGCATGAGGTCCCTCCTTCGTCGTAAGGCAATTCATATGTGGGCGCTTTGCGCCGGGAGCCCGGCGCAAAGCCAATCTAGGTAAACGCTGATGAAATCGATGGCCTCCGAAGCTTATGCGGCTTCCTTTTCAATTTTTTCAGGCAGCAGCTTGTTAAGCACGATGCCCAGCAGCGCCGCGAGCGCTACGCCGGAAATATCCACCCCGCCGATGGTAAGCGCCTTGTCGGCCCCGAGGCCAAGCACCAGCATCACGGCGGCGATCAAAAGATTGCGGGTGTTTTTAAAATCCACCCGGTTCTCAATCAACGTGCGCAGGCCGACGGTGGCGATCATACCGAACAGCACCACTGATATGCCGCCCATCACCGGCCCGGGCAGGGTTTGCAAAAGCGCGCCCAGCTTGCCTAAGAAGGCCATGGCGATCGCAAAGCACGCGGCGATGAGAAGCGTGGTGGGGTTGTAGTTCTTCGTGGCGGCGAGCACGCCGGTGTTTTCCGAGTATGTGGTGTTCGCGGGGCCGCCCAGCGCGCCGGCGAGCATGGTGGCCAGGCCGTCGCCGATCAACGTGCGGTGCAGGCCCGGGTCGGTCATGAAATCCTCGCCGACCACCGCGGAGGATGCGGCGATGTCCCCCACATGCTCTACGAACGTTACGATGGCGATCGGCGCGATGATCATGATGCACCGAAGGTCGAACACCGGCAGCATGAAGCGCGGCAACGTCAGCCAGCTTGCCTTTACGACCGGCGCGAAGTCGACGATGCCGAACAGAGCGGCGGCGATGTAGCCCACTACGATGCCGATGAGAATCGGCACGAGCTTGAAGAATCCCTTGGCGAAGATGGATACTACAAACATCGCACCCACGGTAATGAGCGCGACCACCCAGTTCACCCAGCTGCCCACCTGCACGCCCTGCGCGTTGAGAACGGCGGTAGTAATGGAATTAATCGCCGTGGGCGCGAGCATCATGCCGATTACGATGATCACCACGCCGGTGACCAGCGGCGGGAAGAACGAGCGGATCTTCTCCACGCCGAAGATCTTGACCGCCAGCGCCAGCAAAAGGTACACCGCGCCCGCGACGAGTATGCCGCCGGTGGCGTATGGAAGGGCGGCCTGGTACGCGGCGCTGCCAACGTCATCCGATCCGGATACGGACTTGGCCGCGAACACGATCGCCCCGATGAATGCAAAGCTGGAGCCCAGAAATGTCGGCACTTTATTTTTTGTGACCAGGTGAAATACGATGGTTCCAAGGCCTGCGCATAAAAGCGCCATCGCCGGGTCGAGGCCGGTCAGCGCCGGTACGAGCACGGTGGCGCCGAACATGGCGAACGTGTGTTGGATGCCCAGGATCAGCATCTTGGCAAAGGGATCCTTCGCGCGGGTGGTCGTCATGTCATTTCCCTCTTTCCGCATTGTCCTCCGAGTCACACAAAACGACGCAGTCGCAGGCATCGATGGGTTCGATTTGCACTTTGATCATCTCGGTGCGCGAGGTCGGAACATTTTTGCCGACGAAATCGGCTCTGATGGGAAGCTCGCGGTGTCCGCGATCCACCAGCGACGCCAGCTGAATGCGCTGCGGCCTGCCCATATCCATCACTGCATCCATGGCGGCTCTGACGGTGCGCCCGGTGAACAGCACGTCGTCCACCAGTACGACCGTGTGGCCCGTCACCGAAAACGGCACGTTGGTACCTTTTACGAGCGGGTGCTCGGCAAGCGTGGAAAGATCGTCGCGGTAAAAGGTGATATCCAGCGTGCCTACATCCACCTCGTGCCCCTCGATTTGGCGGATCGCCTGCGCGATACGCTGGGCGATGGGCACGCCGCGCCGTTGGATGCCGATGAGCTTGAGCCCCTCCACCCCTTTATTTTTTTCGACGATTTCATGGGCGATTCTCACGATCGTGCGCTTGAGCGCGTCCGCATCCATCAACTCCGACTTTTGATAGTACATGGCCCCTCCTTTCCCTTCCGGCGCAACAAAAATGCCTTGCCGCGAAGCGCAGCAAGACATGGCAAATCACACCGCGCCTTGCCGACCTCTCTGGATCAGATTAAAGTGCGCCCGTCGTTGTTTTTCGTAGTATACCATGGGGTGTTTGGCTTGTCCAGCGGGAATTTGAAAGATGCATGCCGGATAGCTTGGAAACATCGAAAATGAAGCAAGCCGGCATCGCGCAAGGCGGCGCTCCGAAAAAGCCTCTCGCTTATGCGCACCACGCCTTGCGTCATTTCCGGCCGGACTTGCATACAAGCAGGCATGAGCCCGCGGCAGTACATTCTTGCAGTTCTCGAGTACCCCGGCAATCTCCTAAGGCGATTGCCGCCGGTCGCTACTCCCCCGCAAAACTTCGGTTTGACGGGAACCCCGGCTCTTTTCAGGCAAGGCCCGACACCGAGCGCGCGCAGTGCACGCAAACAGCGTGGGGGGCCGGTGAGCGACCGGGATAGCCGGCCTTAGGAGGCTATCGCCGGTATTCGCGAACTGAGGAAGGGCCCGCACCCCTAGAAAGGAACGGCAACGCAAAATGTTTTCTGCTTCTTGCATCGCCGTTTTTTTGTTGTCTTTGTCATCAGCCTGGGGTGCCATCCGGCGCCCCCTTGCCAAGCATTTTCTAGGCATCCGCGCCTTCTATTTTGCGGCAAGCTGCTATATTGCCAGGTATGGCCCGCAATCCGCGCCCTTCGCGCGCAGCACCTCCAGGAAATCTTGCGGAGGCGGGATGGAAAACGTCATTGCGTCGCCGGTTACCGGGTGAAGAAACGAGAGCCTGTACGCGTGCAGCATCAGCACGGGCGTCTTTTCGCCTTTAACGCCGTAAATAGGGTCGCCGAGCAGCGGATGCCCGACGGACGCCATGTGCACGCGAATCTGATGCGTGCGGCCGGTTAAGAGCCTTACGCTAAGCAATGTGCACCCGGAAAGCGCCTGCTCGGCGCTCCACAGCGTGACGGCCTCGCGACCGCCGGGCACCACGGCCATGCGCTTTCTTTCGCCGGGGTGGCGGCCGATCGGCGCGTCGATCCGCCCCTTTACCTCGCGAAACGCGCCCTTAGCCAGCGCAAGATACTCCCGCCCCGCCTCGCGGGATTTTAGCTGCCAAGACAGCGCGTTGTGGGCCGCGTCGTGCTTGGCCACGACCAGCAGGCCGGTGGTGTCTTTATCCAGCCTGTGCACGATGCCGGGCCGAAGCGCGCCGCCGATGCCGGACAGGCCATCGAGCGCGTCGAGCAGCGCGTTGACCAGCGTGCCGTCCCCATGCCCCGCGGCGGGGTGTACCACCATGCCGCGCGGTTTGTTAACCACCGCGATGTGCTCGTCCTGATACACAATATCGATCGGAATGCTTTGCGGTTGCGCCGCAATCGGCGCGGGCGGAGGCACCCGCGCCTCGACCACATCGCCCGCGCGCAACAAAACGCCCGCCTTTGTCGGCGCCTTACCGTTGATAAGTACGTTGCCCTGCGCAATCAACCCTTGTGCGCGCGAGCGGGTAACTTCTAAAAAAGATGCCAAAAAGGCGTCCAATCGGACGCCCGCATCGCCGCTCGCCGCTACTTTTTGATAGGGAAGCATGGTGATTCTCCCCTTTCAGCGCCGCACTGCGCGCATTGCCGGCATCTATTTGTCGCCATCCTGCGGAAGGGCGGCATGTTCCGGCTCTTTCTTCTTGCGTGCCTCGGTCCACAGCATCCAAATCCCCAGCGCGATCACCGCGCAAACGAGGCAGGCATCGGCAACGTTGAATACCGCAAAGCTAATGAGGCGAAAGTCGAACATATCCACCACATAGCCGCGCACTGCGCGGTCGATCACATTGCCGATTGCGCCTCCCAGGAAAAAGGCGAGTGGAATCCCCGGCATTTTTTCCAGCGTTGGCTTTCGTATGAATAGGATATAGATGATAGCCAAACAAACGACGCTCGTCAAAACAAGAAACAGCCAGCGCTGATCTTGCAAAATGCTGAACGCCGCGCCGCGGTTTTCGGCATACGTTAGGTGAAATACATCCTGTATCAGCGGGATGGTCCCCCCCGGTTGCGTAGAAAGATCGATTCTTGCCCAATATTTTACCAACTGATCGACCCCGATGCACACGGCGGGGATCAGAGCATATAGCCAACGCCTCATTCTCAACCTCGGTTCATAGCATGCCACCCCAGGCGAAACTTAGCGTTGCGCCGGATGTTTTCCGCCCGGCTGCGCCCAATTTCGACGTAACACGTGTACGCCTCGCTCCGGTTCATTGCCGAACGCAAAAACCGTTTGGCACAAATCCGGGCTTTTTACTGGATCGGCACACTAGCTTTCTCATAATTTTCTTTGCACCCACTTGACGATTTCCGCGAGAAACGACCCAAGCCCCGCCATATTGTTTTCCGCGAGTTTCGTAAGCAAAAACACCGCCACCGTACCCAGCAGTGCAATGCCTACCACGCTGCCGATGCCGCGGGCGATGCCCGCCAAGAAATTACGCAGCAAGTACCTGCGCAATGTTTTTTTATTTTCGATATCTTCCCGGCTGATCTCGCGCACGGTACGCTCCAACGTGCGGATGCGCTTGTCTTGCCGCCTTTGGCCCTCTTCAAATTCGCTCATAGGAACAGCCCTCCACTACTTAGGCTATCCCCGCGCGGGCCAAACGATGCCTATTCTTAAGCTTAATGACAAACTGCGGTTTGCCATTGCGAAATGAAAGTCCTTGACGTAGCTCATGCATGCCGAATTGCTTGGAAGTATTCGAAATGAGGCAACCCGGGATCG
This sequence comes from Eubacteriales bacterium, assembly GCA_031551255.1. GTDB lineage: Bacteria > Bacillota > Clostridia > Christensenellales > UBA1750 > JAVBNW01. Next base: position 14,163 of record JAVBNW010000076.1, read on the forward strand.
CGCATGACGGCGTTATGGAAAGTCTTCTCGCTTTGGGCGCCATATCTTGCACCATTTCCGGCCGGACCTGCATGCCAAGCGGTATGAGCATGAGCCTGAGCGCGTGCGGTGCACGCAAACAGCGAGGGGGAAGGGCCAGCCGGGGCCCCCGCCAAACCGAAGGTTTGGTGGGGTGGAGTAGCGACCTACGATAGCCGACTTTGGCAGGCTGGCGCAGGCATTCGCGAACTGAGGAAGGCCCCGCGCCCCGGGAAGATCCGCATCATGCAAGGCTTTTTGGGTTCCTACATCTTTGCTTTCCTTGGTTGACTTCATTATCGGTCCTATTCTTCAGCTTCCGCCTCAATATCGGCCGTTCTGTCCCTATCCCGGCCTCTGCCCGTGCGTCCTTCCTTTTCGATGAGCCCATTTTCCTCGAGCAGCTTGAGCTGCGCGTTCATCAGCGTGCGAAACTGGCGCGCGTATGTTTTAGCTTGCACGCGCAACATGTCCAAATTGCGCGTAACCGCCGCCGCCTCGTCCCTGGCCTTTTTTCGCAGCGCCTCGCCCTGCTCCTCCGCCTGCTGGATGATCCCCTCGCCCTTCTTTTGCGCGGCGCGATAGGTTTCGTCGGCGGAGCGCTGCGCGGTGATCATCGTATCGCGCAACGTTTGCTCGAGGCTCTTTAAATAGTTGAGCTGTTCGACTGCGAGCGCAAGCTTGTTTTTATACTCTTCGTTTTCGGTGATGAGCGCGCCCATCTGCTCGGCAACCTGGTCGAGGTACTCGTCCACCTCCACCTCGCTGTAGCCGCGCACCTTCGTTTTAAACTTTACTTCATGAATGCTCTGTGGCGTGATCATATCCCATCCCCCATCGCGCTGCTCTACCGCGCCATTCTTTCCCCATGCTCCGCAAAACCTTCGTCGCCGAGCGGCACCGTCAACTCAACTTAAGAAAGTTTCCACCGCCATATGCGAGCGTCCTTTGCGGCTGACGCCCGTCGTCTCGCCGACCCTTACGCGCCCCTGCCCCCTGATGGAGAGCATATCTCCCTCGCGAACCTCTCTGTCAGGCCGCGTCTCCTCGCGCCAGTTTACCGATACCTTGCCGGAACGCGCAAGCTCCTGCGCACGCGCGCGGGAAAGATCCAGCGAGGCGGCGAGCACCGCATCGAGCCTTGGGCTCTGTACATGGACGACGCGCTCCCGTCCGCGCGGGCGCGCAAGCGGCTCGCCCGCCTCTCCCACGCGCACGGCAACGCGCCCAACTTCTTGAAGGCTGCCCTCGATAAACGACGCGACGCCGCCCTCGAGCACCAGCCACGCCTGCCCCTCGCCAACGCGGATGTCTCCGACATGATCCCGGGAAATACCCGCCGCGAGCACCGCGCCCAGCACATCCCTGTGCCTAAGTTCGCCCGCGCGCTCATCCCAACTCACCTTTAGCGCGCGTACGGGCCATTCTTCGGGGGCGCACCCGATCTTCCAGCACGCGCATACCGCACGCTCGGCATCCGTGGCCGCGCCAAAGCTTCCGCTTTCAAGCCCCGCGCCGCACGTAGCGGAAAAGAACTCCGCAGCAGCAGCCGGATCGAGAAAATGTGTAAAACACGGGCCTCCCGTCTTAAGCGCGCGGCGGATCGCATCCTGGAGTTGATCCGTCACGGCAGCATGCCGGCCGTCCATACCGTGCGCATCAAAAAATCTACAAATGCGGCGATGATCTGAAGGGCGATCACCGCAAACAGAAACGCAAGATCGATCGGCATGCCCATCCTGGAGGTAAGCCGGTTGGAAAGCGGCCGGAATAAGCCTACGAACGGTTCGGTGATCCTGCGCAGAAACACATAGAGCTTATTAAACGGCGAAACAAACCAGCTCATCAGGGCTTGCGCGAGCATCACATAGCTATACAGCCTCAGCAACAGCGAAAATGCATAGAGAATCCAAAAAATCGTATTATTCAACGATTACCTGCGCCCCCCGCCAAAGAAAGAACCGCCGCGGCGCCTTTCTTCTTCTTCGTACGAACCGGAAACATCCACGGTATCCGGCGCGAGCAAATACGTATTCGCCGCCGCCTTCTTAAGCGATGCGCTGAGCGCATATGTCGCGCCCGAGAGCATGTCCACAATGCGCTGGGAGACATCCACATCCACAAGCTCAAGGTTGATGAGCACCGAGCGCTTCTCGAGCAAGTCGTCGATCACGGCACGCGCATCGTCGTAGCCTTCCATTTGGTAAATTCTCATGTGGTGCTGTGTCGCATCCACAGCCGCCGGATGGTTTACCACCTTGCCGCCCCCCTTTTTGCGGTAGCGGTCGTCGCGCTCATAATCGCGCTCCGCCGCGCGACCGCGCGGTGCGCGTTCCTCGCGTTCGTCGTACCGCGCGCGCTCATCGTATCTATCGCGATCGTAGGCGGGCCGTTCGGTCCTGCCGTAATCTTCGTAGTAACTCTGCTGCTCGCCGCGGTCGTACCGGGCGTCGCGGGCGTCGTTGTCCGCCTCTTCCAATCCGACAAAATCGAGGAATTTGCTAACCAATCTGGCCAAGGCTGATTCCCCCTCCTCATGTAATCACATATTTACAATGCATGCCGCGGGCCGAACAGCGCGCTGCCGATGCGCACCATCGTCGCACCTTCTTGGGCCGCCACCACGGCATCGCCCGACATGCCCATGGACAGTATGTCCACCTCGGGCGCGCGGGATATCTGCTCAAATAGCGCTCTTGCTTGGGAAAATACCGGCCGCGCCAACTCTGGGTCTTCATACAGCGGGGCGATGGTCATCAACCCACGCAGGCGAAGTCTGGGTAATCTCGCAATCTCCTCGAGCAGAGCGGGTATATCTTCCGGCGCAGCGCCGGCCTTTTGTTCCTCGCCGGCGATATTCACCTGCACGAGGATGTCCACGGTTCTTTGCGCCTTTTCCGCCTGCTTGTGTATTTCCTGGGCGAGGCGTATCCGATCCACGCTATGAATCAAATAAACATCCTCTATAATACCCCGAACCTTATTGGTTTGCAATTGCCCAATCATATGAAGGCGGAAATTATTTCCCAAAGAGTCTTTTTTTTCTAGATATTCTTGTACGCGATTCTCTCCTATATCGCAAATGCCAAGCTCGAGCAAGGGCAGGATGGCTTGTGCGGGCTGCGTTTTGGTAACCGGCAGCAAAAACACGTCTCTGCCCTTTGAAGCCCTCTTGAGCTCTTCGCGAATTCTCGCAACATTTTCCGCAAGCATGCTCATTTTGCGCGAATCCTCGTTCCCGGGCCAAGTTTGCCTTCTTCTACGGACTCTACGAGCATATAGCCGTGATCGTCCTTCGCTTTGACGTTGACCGATACAAACGTCTGCCCGTCTTCCAGGTACACGCCCTTGATGCCGCCGTTGTCCTTGATGGCTTTTACCGGCACCATCAGGCCCTCCACGCGGCTGCCGAGCATAGCGGTGAGCTTGCGCTGGTTGATGAGCGGGCCTATATCCTCGGTCATATTAAGCACGACCAGCGCCTGGTCGCCGTCGCCCGTAATGCTCTCCACCGTAGCGGTAAACATCATGTCCTCAAAGCCCACAAAGCTCAGCTCGCACTTCGCACCGCCCGCAAGCGTCCAATCCTTCTCGCGCACGAGCAACAGGGTGTACCATTCATCCGGAGTTACGACGCGAAAAATTGGGGGGAGAAATTTATCTTTTTCCTCGGGGGGCACGGTGGGCGCGGCCGTATTGCGGATAAGGCCGGCAACCCCTTCCACCGTAAGGTTGTTTCGCCGATCGGGCGTTAAGACGTTCTCATAGCCGTCGAAGATGTAGCTGACGCGCCCGTCCATCGTGGATGTGTGCACCGTCGTCCAGGACTGGATCTTCGTTTCGGCTTCCGTCTCTCTATCGTACAAATCCTGTAGCTGCGTATTGCCCGTAGCTTTCTGCTTATCCTTAATCGACTTTTGCTTTTGCGTAAGCAGCGTGCGCAAATCCCGCTCGATTTCCACCAGGGCGACGCCCGTGCGCGCGCCTCGTGTAAAAGCCTTAATTTCATCCGTCTTCAGGCCGATAAGCCTGTTAAACTCGTCGACATCGGAATCCCTAATTCCGGAAAGGTTCGCCTCTTGAAGCTCGGCGATCTGCCTGCGGATATCCTCGAGGTTTTGTATCTGAGCGTTGCCGTAGCCCTGGCTGTATGTCGTCATGATAGGATCTCCCACCTTGACGGATTGGTTTTCCGTCGCATGGTAGATCACCTTGGAATAGCTCGACAGCCTGCCGATTTCTTCTTTATGGATTAAAATCGCCTCGGCCCTGGAGTCTTCTTCAATTCTCCCATAGCCAAGCACGAGGATGCTGCTGCCGCTAAGCAGCGACGCAACGCCCCATACAGTCAGCGCGATAAGGCCGAAGAAAACGAGCAGGAAAATAAAGAAGCGCGCCTTGATGCGCCTCTTTCGCCTTCTGGGCGGCATGCCGGACGAATAATGGCCGTATTGCATAGCAACAACCCTTCTACGATACGATGGATTTGCGGAAACGATCGATGATTCTGCGCTCCACCCTGGAAACGTACATCTGCGACACGTGCATCTCCTTGGCGATGTCGCGCTGACTGCGCCCCTTCCAATAACGCTGAGTAACGACAAAGCGTTCCGCTTCTGTCAATTTTTCCATTTCTTTTGTGATAAATTCTTGGATATCCACCATTGCGAAGCCAGGATCCTCGCCGCCGATCATGTCCATCAGCTGGCCCTCGCCATCCTCGCCGACCTTTGCGTTGAGCGAGGCCACCGAAAGGCTCTCTCCGGTTTCCAGCGCCTCGAGCACGTTATCCAGCGGCACGTCAAGATGCGCCGCAATCTCGTCGGGCGTGGGGCTGCGCAGCAGCGTCGCGTACAGCTCCTCCCGCGCCTTCTCGATGCGGCGCAAAAGTTCGGAGGCCCGTCTTGGCATCCTTACGTTGCGCGCATTATCCCTGAAGTGGTTTTTGATTACGCCGAGCACCGTAGGGGTTGCGAACGTTGTAAACTTAACGCCTTTTCCCATATCGAAGCGGTCGACCGCCTGAATCAGCGCAAGAGAAGCCACCTGAAACAGATCTTCATAGTCGATGCTGCGTCCGGCATGGCGCCTTGCGATGGCGTCGGCAATATAGAGGTAGCGCTTGACGAGCTCGTTGCGTGTAGCAATGTCCCGCGTCTTTGCGTACTCCAAAAAAAGCTCCTCGGCGCTGGCGGACGAATCAAACGGTTCGCGCAAGTGCCTACCCCCCCATGACATCGGCGCACAACGCGACCGCCGCGATATGCGGCCCTTCCATCGTAAGATTGGCCGATGTCACCAAAGACTCGAGTATGATGCGGCACATATCCGCATCGGGCGGAATTTCTTCTTGTTTGGCCACGCGCTCGCCTTCGCCCGTTACGCTGACGCACAGCGCGTCGCCCCAGGTAAACTTAACGCCGAGGCGTTCAAAGCCCAGCGGCTGGTGGATCATCAAAAAGCAGGCCTCGTGAACGGCGGTTTTAAAATCCTCCAAGGCGTCCATATCCAGCGCGCCGGGAGAGGCGACGCCGGACGCCGTAAGCCGCACCACCAAAAGGGCCTCTTCCGATGCGGGAATGTGAAGCTCGATCTGTTCGCGAGCAACTTGGCGCATTGTAGACATGCTACACCTCTACCCAAGTGATTTTACACAGTATACCATAATATCGCGATGAATCATAGCATTGCGGTCTGTTGGAATCGCGCAAATCCATATTTTTCTACATAATATGCGGATAGCGCGAAGCGCTACGTACATTCATCACAAAGAAGATCCGGCCGCACTTTTTTCGTGAGCCGAGCCGCCTGCTCTTTGCGCCACGCCTGAATGTTGGCATGGTGCCCCGAGAGCAGCACTTCCGGTATGGCCAGGTCTTCGAAAACCGCGGGCCGCGTGTATTGCGGGTATTCGAGCAGACCGCCGGAAAACGATTCGTCCACATTGGATTCCTCGCTGCCCAGCACGCCCGGCAGAAGCCTCGCCACGCAATCGATCAGCACCATGGCCGGCAGTTCTCCGCCGGTGAGCACGTAATCTCCGATGGAGATCTCCTCGTCGATCACAAGATCGATCGCCCTTTGATCGACCCCTTCGTAGTGACCGCATAAGAGGATAAGGTTCTCCTCGCACGCAAACTGCTCCGCCTTTTTTTGCGTAAGCGTGGCTCCCCTTGGCGAAAGATAAATTCTGCGTGCGTTAAAGCCCTCGCAAGCCGCGCGCATCGCATCCACGATGGGTTGCGCCGTCATCACAAGGCCCGCGCCTCCGCCGAAGGGGTAGTCGTCCGTCCGTCGGTGCTTGTCCTTGGTATATGCTCTAATGTCGATGGGCTCCACCGATAAAAGCCCACCCCGAGCAGCGCGCCCCAGGATGCTCTCCCCCATCACCGGGGGGAACATCGCCGGGAACAGCGTAAGCACCTTAATCCTCATCGCTATACACCGCCACCTGGGCAAGGGCCTGCGATCGCAACACCATGATTCCGTTTTCAGGATCGATGCGCTCAATCACGCGCTTGAGCGCGGGAAACAAAAAATCCCTTGGGCCTTTGACGCTGTATACATCGTTGCCCCCGGCCTGCGATACATCCTCAAGCCGCCCAAGCTTGGCGCCGGTCTCGTCAAGGACCGCAAGGCCGATCAAGTCGGCGATAAAATAGCGCCCCTTGGGCAGCTTCACCGCGTGCTCCCGGTCTACGAACAGTTCCTTGTCGCGCAGCGCCTCGGCGGCGTTTCGGTCGGCAACCCCTTCAAGCAGCAAAAACACGTCCTGCCCGCTCACGCGCGCGGACACAACCCGGGCCTGCTCTCCACCCTCGCCGAGCCAGATCTTCGTAAGCTTTAAAAACCTTTCGGGATCGTCGGTAAAAGAGGTAACCTTTACCTCGCCCCGAATGCCCTGGGGCTTGACGATCTTGCCGATGCACAGATATTCCCTCATGCGGCCTCCGCTTCTTAAGAAAAACCACACGCCGGACGGCACTGGGCTGTCCGGCAACTTATCAAAAAAGTGCTGCGGCGCTTTTTTGATTTAGTGAAACGCCGTTTTTGTTTTGACGCTGCGCATCTGGTCGGCAAAAACACAAAGAAACTAAAATTGCCCGTTGCGGGGCAATTTTAGCCGCCCGCATCGCCGCACCTTCTACCGTTCGTGTGGGCTTCCGCTTCACTGCGTTCGCGGGTCGCCTCGCACTCACGGGCCTTCCGCCTCGTCCTTTGTGCGCAACGCGCACGCTCGGCTCCAGCCGCCGGCGGGCGATCTTATTTGGAGGGCTTTGCCCTCCGAACCTCCCAAGTCACGCAGTTTCGATAAACCCATGCATAGCCTTTGGCTATCGGGCATATATCGCCCATGGAGCAGTAAAACTGTTTACAAGATCTCGACCATGATGTTCTTGCCGCTCCTGGCGTTCGCCGCCTTGACGACCGAGCGGATCGCCTTGGCTATGCGCCCCTGCTTGCCGATCACCTTGCCCATATCCTCGGGCGCAACGCGCAGCTCAATGACGGTGCCGTTCGGCTCTTCGATCTGACGAAGTTCCACCTGCTCGGGATGATCCACCAGCGCGCAGGCGATGGTTTTGACCAACTCCACCATGGCGCCCACCTACTGAATCGCGCCGCTCTTTTTCAAAATCGCGCGCACGGTTTCGGTCGGCTGTGCGCCGTTTTTGATCCACTGCGCGGCCTTGTCGTTGTCCACCTTGATTTCAGCGGGGTTGGCAATGGGGTTGTAGTAGCCGATCGACTCGATGAAGCGCCCGTCGCGCGGGAAGCGGCTGTCGGCGACGACGATACGGTAAAACGGCTTTTTCTTCATGCCCATTCTCTTGAGACGGATCTTGACCATGGTTAATTCCTCCAAATAATCGAAAATAGGTTTTTATAACAATCATCGTGCGATGAATCGCTATTGGATCGATGGATGGGCCTTTAAACATCAGCCGAAAAACGGCATCCGCATTCCGCGGCGGCGCTTCCCGCCGCCCCCTCCGAACTGCTTCATCATTTGCTTCATCTGTTCAAATTGCTTAAGCAGCCGGTTGATCTCCTGCACGCTGGTGCCCGAGCCCGCCGCCACGCGCTTCTTGCGCGAGGCGTTAAGCACGTTTGGGTTGCGGCGCTCAAACGACGTCATGGAAAGCACGATGGCCTCCGTGCGCCCCATCGCCTTTTCATCTACCTGCACATCGCCCAGCTTCTGCGCGCCCGGCAACATTTTGAGCATTTCCGAAACGCCGCCCATGTTCTTCATCTGGCCGAGCTGGTCGAGAAAGTCCTCGAGGGTAAACTCCGCCTTTCTGAGCTTTTGCTCCATTTCGGCGGCCTTTTGCTCATCGATGGCATCCTGCGCCTTTTCGATCAGGGACAAAACATCCCCCATGCCCAGGATGCGCGACGCCATACGGTCCGGATAAAACGGCTCGATGTCGGTCACCTTTTCGCCTACGCCCGCAAACTTAATGGGCTTGCCCGTCACCGCGCGCACCGAAAGCGCCGCGCCGCCGCGGGTGTCGGAATCGAGCTTGGAGAGAATGACGCCGGTAACGCTGAGCTGCTTGTCGAAGGATTCGGCGACATTCACCGCGTCCTGGCCGGTCATCGCGTCGACGACCAGCAGGATTTCCGTAGGCGAAAGCATATCCTTGAGCGTTTTAAGCTCGCGCATCAGCTCAAAGTCGATATGCAGGCGGCCGGCGGTATCCACGATCACCGTATCGCAAAAATCGTGCTTCGCCTTGGCGATCGCGGCGCGGGCGATATCGACTACAGGCGTTTGGGAACCCATGTCGAACACCGGCACGCCGACTTTCTCGCCCATCACCTTCAGTTGGTCGATCGCGGCGGGGCGATATATATCGCAGGCCACGAGCATGGGCTTTTTGCCCTGCTTTTTCAGCATGCCGCCCAGCTTGGCGGCCATGGTGGTTTTGCCCGCGCCCTGTAGGCCGCAGAGCATGTATACCGTGGGCAGTGAAGAAGATACCTCGAGCTTGGCGCCCTTGCCGCCCATAAGCTCGGTAAGCTCTTCGTTGACGATCTTGATGACCTGCTGGCCGGGCGTCAGGCTCTGCAAAATGCCCTCGCCCACCGCGCGTTCGGAGACTTTTTTGATGAAGTCTTTTACGACTAAGAAGTTGACGTCGGCCTCAAGCAGCGCCATGCGCACCTCGCGCATCGCGTCTTTGATATCTTTTTCAGAAAGCTTACCTCTGCCGGTGAGCTTTTTGAACGCGGCGTCAAGTTTGGCCGCAAGTCCTTCAAACGCCATGTTCTTCCCCCTCGATCAATTCGCTAAGGATATCGCGCAGCACCTGCGCGTCTTTCATGCCTTCGATGTGCCCAAGCGCCTTTTCCACCAGAGCCTGCGTGCGCATGTGGCGCCTAAGCAGCCCCAGCTTTTCTTCATAGTAGCTAAGCTGCTCTTTGGCGGCGCCGGCGGCGTCGGCTGCTCCCTGGCGGGAGATGCCCAGCTCCGCGGCGATTTCGGCATAGCTTAGATCTTCTTCAAGGTGCAGCGAGAGGGCCTCGCGCTGCTTTTGCGTGAGCAGCGTGCCGTAAAGATCCAGCAGCAGAGTCATTTGAACATTCTTTTCCAAAGCGGCGCCCTTTCGGCTGTCAAGCCTTACAACTTGACGAAGCATAACACACTCAAAAAATGCTGTCAAGCACCGTTCGCTACTTGCAGTCCACTTTTGTATTAACTTTGTCAGCTTGACAAACGGCAGAATTTGCTGTATAGTTATTTGATCATCGGCGATGAAGGGCAGGAGTAGCCCCATCACGCGGCTTTCAGAGACCGGGGGCGGGTGAAAACCCCGGAGCGCGCGGGGCGAACGGCGGCCGTGAGCCTGTTTTCCAGAGTGGGCGCGCTTGCGCGTCAAAAAGGGTGGAACCGCGCGGAGCAGTCCGCGTCCCTTTACGGGGGCGCGGGCTTTTTGTCGTTCTCGGCGATCACTACGCGCTCCATGACGGTGTTTATTTTCATTACAATGCAAGGAGGCGTTATCATGGCGGAACTTACCATGGATAAACTCGTAGCGCTGTGCAAAGGGCGCGGCTATATCTTCGCGGGCTCGGAAATTTACGGCGGCCTTGCCAACACCTGGGACTACGGCCCGCTGGGCGTCGAGTTCAAAAACAACGTAAAAAAGGCGTGGTGGCAAAAGTTCGTCACCGAAAGCCCTTACAACGTGGGGGTCGACTGCGCCATTTTGATGAATCGCGAGGTGTGGGTGGCATCGGGGCACGTGGGCTCGTTTAACGATCCTCTCATCGACTGCCGCGCCTGCAAGGCGCGTTTTCGGGCCGATAAGCTGATCGAGGACGCGACCGGCGGCGAGGTCGCATGCGACGGCTGGGCCAACGAAAAGCTCGACGCGTACGTCGCCGAGCATAAAATCGCTTGCCCCACCTGCGGCAAGAGCGACTTTACGCCGATCCGTAAATTTAACATGATGTTCAAGACGTTCCAGGGCGTCAACGAAAGCTCTCAGGCGGAAATCTACCTGCGCCCCGAAACCGCGCAGGGCATCTTCGTCAACTTTAAAAACGTCGCGCGCACTACGCGCAAGAAGATGCCCTTCGGCATCGCACAAATCGGCAAGAGCTTCCGCAACGAGATTACGCCGGGGAATTTTACGTTCCGCACCCGCGAGTTCGAGCAGATGGAGCTTGAGTTTTTCTGCAAGCCGGGCGAGGATTTGGAATGGTTCGCCTACTGGCGCGGCTTTTGCCGCGATTGGCTGCTGAGCCTTGGAATCGCTCAGGATCACCTGCGCCTGCGCGACCACTCGGCGGAGGAGCTCGCGTTCTACTCCAAGGCTACCACCGATTTCGAGTACAAATTCCCGTTTGGCTGGGGCGAGCTGTGGGGGGTTGCGGACCGCACGGATTACGACCTTAAGCAGCACCAGGAGCACGCCGGCGAAAACATGGAATATATCGACCCTGTCACCAACGAGCGCTACCTTCCCTATTGCATCGAGCCTTCGCTGGGCTGCGACCGCGCGGCGCTCGCTTTCCTGTGCGAAGCGTACGAAGAGCACGAGCTCCAGGGCGGCGACAGCCGGGTCGTGATGCACCTGCACCCCGCGCTCGCGCCCTACAAATGCGCGGTGCTGCCGCTGCAAAAGAACAAGCTGGGCGAAAAATCCGGCGAGATCTACGACATGCTCCGCAGGCATTTCCCGTGCGAGTACGACGAGACCGGCTCCATCGGCAAGCGCTACCGCAGGCAGGATGAAATCGGAACCCCCTATTGCGTAACCGTCGACTTTGACACGCTTAACGACGAGGCCGTCACCGTGCGCGACCGCGACAGCATGACGCAGGTGCGCGTGCCGATCGCAGCGCTCAAGGATTGGATCGCCGATCAATTGATGTTCTAACATCGGCGCGGGGGGGACGCGTAAACGGCACGGGGGGGACGCGTACCCCCCGTGAGCCCCCCGCCGAGGAAACGCGAAGAGGGATAGTACGACGAGCGGCCGGCAATAATGCAAAACCCGCCCTATAATCGTGGGCACGATAAGGTAGGTTTCAGGGCAAAAATGATAGGATGCTTGTTCATGTGTGGTCAAGCATCCCTTTTA
>JAVBNW010000102.1:0-24009 GCA_031551255.1 Eubacteriales bacterium
TTCTTTGAACCGGTCGCCGCGATCGCCCCGCAGCGCTTGCATTTTTTGAGGCGGGATGATACAATGGCGGGCGTGTCATGGACGAAGTCATGGCATGAAGGAAGACGAGGTGAGTTCCATGAAAGAGGGCATCCATCCCAAGTATCAAAAGTGCACCGTGCGCTGCGCGTGCGGGGAGACCTTTGAAACAGGTTCCGTCAAGCCCGAGGTGCGCGTCGAAATCTGCTCGAAGTGCCATCCGTTCTTTACCGGCAAGCAGAAGCTGGTAGATACCGGCGGCAGAGTCGATCGTTTCAAGAAGCGCTACGGCCTTTAGATTCATTCACCGCCAGAGCAGGCCGGGCGATCGGTCTGCTCTATTTTCGTACGGATTCCACTACCACCGTATTGCCTCGGAATCGGCGTTTTTACCGTTGCTGATTGCAAAATTGGCGCGATACCGGGGCTGACGCTAAGGAGGCGCGCTGTTGGCGAAAAAAGAAAAAAAAGAGCGCAAGCCGTCGATCGGCGGGCAGGCCGTCATCGAAGGCGTGATGATGAAATCCCCTTCGCATATGGCTATCGCCGTGCGCACGGCGCAGGGTGCGATTGCGGTGACCGTGAAGGAGGCCCCTCCTCCCGCGAAAAAGCATCCGTGGATGGGCTGGCCGATGGTGCGCGGCGTCGTAAGTTTTCTTATGTCGCTGAAGATGGGCATGGATACGATCAACAAATCCACCGAAATGCTGGGCATTGAGGATGATTCCGATTCCAAGTTTGATCAGTGGCTCAGGCGCGTGTTCGGCGATAAGGCGGAAAAGGCGATCATGGGCTTTGCCATGGTGGTGGCGGTGGGGCTGGCGGTCGGGCTGTTCGTCGTCGTGCCCTCGCTGGTCGCGTCCTGGCTCAAGCTCGTGATTACAAGCGGCGTGGTGGTCAACGTCCTCGAGGGGCTTACAAGGCTTGCGATCTTTCTTGCGTATATCCTGTCCATCTCTATGATGAAGGACATCCACAGGGTGTTTCAGTATCACGGCGCGGAGCATAAGACGGTGCATTGCTACGAGCACGACATGGAGCTCACCGTCGATAACGCGCGCGGTTTCTCTACGCTGCACCCGCGCTGCGGCACGGCGTTTTTGCTAATCATCATGGTGCTTTCCATCGTGTTTTTCTCTGTATTCGGCTGGAATCTCAACGCGCTTACGCGCATCGTTTCGCGCCTTGCGCTGATGCCGCTGGTCGCGGGCGTATCCTACGAAATACTAAGGTTATTGGCGTTTCGCGATAACGCACTCGTGCGCGCGCTGCGCGCCCCCGGCCTGCTTTTGCAGCGCCTCACGACGCGCGAGCCGGACGACTCCATGCTCGAGGTGGCCATCGCCTCCTTCAAAGCGGCGCAGACCGGCAATGCGGACGGCGAGGGAGACCCGGCCGAGGCGGACGCACAGGAGCGCGTGCTTCTATGACGGTGGGGCAAGCGATCCAATGGGTGAGGCGGCAGCTCGAGGAGGTTTCCGAAGGGGACGCTACGGCCGATGCGCGTGCGTTTGTGTGTGCGGTGACCGGTCACACGCCCGACAAGGTATTGCTCAGGCTGTACGATCCCGTGCAGCGCAAGCAGGAAGATCAATTGCGCGATATGGTGCTTCGGCGCAATCGGCGCGAGCCCGCGCAATATATCGTAGGCACGGCCCAGTTTTTAGGCTACGAGATTAAGTGCGACCCCCGGGCGCTCATACCCCGCTTCGAAACGGAATTTCTAGCGCTGGAGGCGTTTCGTACCTCGCGCGAGCACGGTCTTTCCACAGTGCTTGATTTATGCACGGGTTCGGGCTGCATCGCTATCAGCCTTTCGCTGTACGGCCTTCGCACTACCGCGTGCGATTTTAGCGAGGACGCGCTCATGCTCGCCCAGGAAAATGCGCGTACGACGCGCGCCGCCGTCGAATTTTTTCAGGGCGATTTGATGGAAGCGCTACCCGAGGGGCGCATGTTCGATATGATTGTATCCAACCCTCCGTACGTAAAATCCGGCGATCTGCCCCGTCTAGCGCCGGAGGTAAGCGCGCACGAGCCGCACTTGGCGCTGGATGGGGGAACGGACGGATTGCTTTTCTACCGGCGCATCGCGACGGAATGCGCGTGCTTAAGGCGCGGCGGGTGGCTGCTGATGGAAATAGGGGACGGACAGGCGGGAGAAGTGACGGCGCTTTTGAGCGAGCGCTTTGAAGCCATCGAGGTGTTGCCCGACATGCGCGGCGTCGATCGCGTGGTCAGGGCCAGACGGAGGGATGCGGATGCTGGAGAGGCTTGAGTCGGTCGCTGCGCGCTACGAGGAAATCGGCGTGGAAATTGCGCAGCCCGAGACGATACAAGATCAGGACCGGTGGCGCAAGCTGATGAAGGAACACGCGGAGCTTGCGCCGCTTGTGGAGACGTACCAAGAATATAAGCAGGTTACCGGCCGCCTTCGGGAGGCGCGCGAAATGCTGGACGATTCCGAGATGCGCGAGATGGCGCAGGCGGAAATCGACGAAATGCAGCCCGAGGCCGAGCGGCTCGAGCAGGAAATTCGCCTGATGCTCCTGCCCAAAGACCCTAACGACGAGCGCAACGTGATCGTGGAAATCAGGGCTGGCGCCGGAGGAGACGAGGCAGGGCTCTTCGGCGCGGATTTGATGCGCATGTACCAGCACTACGCCGATTCGCGCGGCTGGAAGACTGAAATGCTCGATGCGAATCTTACGGAGCTTGGCGGCGTGAAGGAGGTTTCCTTCATGATCGACGGGCGCGGCGCATATTCGCGGCTCAAGTACGAAAGCGGCGTGCATCGGGTGCAAAGGGTGCCCGACACCGAGGCGTCGGGGCGTATTCACACATCTACCACCACGGTGGCGGTGCTGCCCGAGGCCGAGGATGTGGAGATCGACATCAATCAAAACGACCTGCGCATCGACACCGACCGCGCGGGCGGCGCGGGCGGACAGCACGTCAACCGAACCGACTCGGCCGTGCGCATCACCCACCTGCCCTCGGGCATCGTGGTGCAGTGCCAAAATGAACGCAGCCAGATTCAGAATAGAGAGCAGGCCATGCGCATGCTGCGCACGAAGCTGTACGACGCCGCGCTGCAAAAGGCGACGGATGAGTATTCGCAAAACAGAAAGTCGCAGGTCGGCACGGGCGACCGTTCCGAGCGCATTCGTACGTACAATTTTCCGCAGGGTAGGGTGACGGATCATCGCATCGGGCTGACGCTCTACAAGCTCGATTCGTTTATCAACGGCGATATCGACGAGGTGATTAACGCGCTGATCCTGGCCGATCAATCGGAAAGGCTTAAAAGCAGCGAGGAATAGTAGCGTATAGTCGTCGAACCCTAAAATGAGAGCTGCTCCTACGCCACGGCGCCGTCGTCCTGGGCGTGTCCGCCCGGCGCGTCTGCGTTCTGCGTCTCGCGGCGCGAAAAGCATTCTTGCTCATCCGCTTCGATTTTAGGGTTTGGCGACTATACCATACGCCGGCGCGCATAGGTATGCCCAAGGGGGGGCGGTGCGCTTGAACGTATGGTCGGCGGCCCTGATGGGCTCTTTGGCGGGGGTGTTCGGCACGGGGGCGGGGGGCCTTCTATCGGCCGTGCTGGAAAAGCCGGGCAGGCGGACGCAGGCGGTCTTGCTCAGCTTTACCGCGGGCCTCATGCTCGCGGTGGTGTGCTTTGAGCTTTTGCCCGAGGCGTTTGTCGCGCACTCGGTTGCCGTGGGGCTTGCGGGACTCGCGTGCGGGGTAGCGTTTGTCATCGTGCTCGATGCGGCGCTGGGGCGCTTTTCATCCATTGGAGGGGCTGCCCGCACCGGGCTATTAATGGCGGCGGGCATTGCGATGCACAACTTCCCCGAAGGGCTTGCGATCGGCTCGGGCTATGCGAGCGCGCCGATGCTTGGCGCCGGCGTGTGCACGCTCATCGCTCTGCACGATGTTCCCGAAGGGATGGCGGTGGGCATACCGCTCAGGCGTGCGGGCGCTTCCGCCGCAAAGGCCTTTGCGATTGCCGCGCTTTCAGGAACCCCTACGGGCCTTGGGGCGCTGGCGGGCTATGCAATGGGCTCGGTGTCGCCTTTCATGATTTCTCTGAACATGGGCATCGCGGGCGGCGCGATGCTGTACCTGATCGCGTCGGAGCTCATGCCGCAGGCGGGGGATTTACACAGAGGGCGCGTAAGCGGCGTCGCGCTATGTGCGGGACTGGCGTTGGGGGTCGTAGCGGCACTAACTTTGGGATGACGGAGGATGCAAACGCGTGACAACCCGGATATTGCGCTGTGACGACGCGGGAATTGCCCTTGCCGCACAGCTTCTCAAAGAGGGGCAGCTCGTCGCTTTCCCCACGGAAACCGTATATGGGCTGGGGGCCGATGCGCGCAGTAACGCCGCGGCGCTTCGCGTCTTTGCCGCGAAGGACAGGCCCGCCGACAACCCCTTGATCACTCACGTGGCGGAGAATGAGCAGGTGGAAGAATTTGCCGCCGATGTTCCCAGCGAGGCAAGACGGCTAATGCAGGTTTTCTGGCCGGGCGCGCTCACCCTGGTTCTGCGGCAAAAGCCGGGGGCGCTACCGCCGGCGGTCACCGCGGGGCTTTCTACGTTTGCGGTGCGTAGGCCCTCGCACCCGGCCGCCGCGCGGTTGATCAGGGAATCCGGAATTGCCGTTGCCGCCCCCAGCGCGAACCGCTCGGGAAGGCCGAGCCCCACCACGGCGCAACATGTTTTTGAAGACATGGAGGATAGGATACCGCTCATTCTCGATGGCGGCCCGTGCGCGATCGGCCTGGAATCCACGGTGGTTTCGGTGTTGGGGGGCGAGGTTACACTGCTTCGGCCCGGCGGAGTTACGCTGGAGATGCTCAGGGAAGCCCTGCCGGGACAGATGATTCACATTGCACGCGGGGTGGACATGCCTGTAGAGGACGGAGAAACCGTGTTGTCCCCCGGAATGAAGCACCGGCACTACGCTCCGCGCGCGCGGATGGCCGTAGTGGATGGCGAGGAGAGGCTGTTTGCGCTGTACGACGAGGAGGCGGCCGCAGGCGGCAGGCCGGTCATCCTTTCGAAGGCATTTGCACAGGGTGGACGGCTTACGCTTGCGCTGGGCGAGCGCCCGGAAGGTAGGCTATTTGCCGCACTTCGCCAGGCGGATACCCTTGGGGCGACACTCGTTCTTTTTCAGGCGGTGCCGCCTGAAGGCGTAGGTTACGCGCTGATGAACCGCGCGCTGCGCGCCGCGGGTTTTCATAGAGAGGGGTAAGCGTTTGAAAATTTTGTTCGTGTGCACCGGCAATACCTGCCGTTCTGCCATGGCGGAGGAAATCGCCCGGCTTTTGATGGACAAGTTGGATATGCAGGGAGAAGCCTCCTCGGCGGGGGTGTATGCATCCGAAGGGATGCCCGCGTCTCACGGCGCGCAGATGGCCGTGGCGATGGCCGGGGGAGACCTGACCCACCACCGTGCCACGCGGCTGACGAAAGGGCGCATTGAGGACGCGGATCTTATCTTGTGCATGGAAGAGAGCCATCTTGGAACTGTTCTTGCGGTATCGGCCTCGGCAAAAGAAAAAGCGCACACTCTGCTCGGCTACGCCGGGGGGGCGGGCGATGTGGCCGATCCGTTCGGCGGGGACGAGGATGAGTATACCGCGTGTCTTACCCAAATCGGCGCGGCGATACGGACGATACTCGAGCGCGCAAAGACGGATTCTCACACAGCCGGTTGACCCGGGTAACCTCTTGAAAGTTATCCTAAGGAGGAGCACTGGCTTTCGATGCGCCTAACCATAAGCGCCCCGATGTTAAAAGTTGACGTGAAAAACGACCCAGGCAGAGGATGCCTATGCTCCTGTCGCAAGGCATGTCTCTACCTTCCAATCCATTCGCAATCCGAAAAGGCGCGCTAAACCGCCGCGCCTCGGCACGCGAACGGGCTTTTAAGGCGGGCGCTTTTTTCATTGCGCTGCGCACGCCCTTGCGAAAAGAAAGAAGAAGATCGGAATCTATCGAAATCATGAGCCGCAGCTATTTGCCGTTGAATAAATCCGGGACATGATGTATAGTATGGATGAACTACCCAAATATACAAATCCATGGTTCCATTTTGGGTACCCGCCACCCGGGCTCCGCTTCATGGCGCGCAGATGATAAGAAAGAGGGGTGAGGTCGTGCTGGTCATTGGAAGTGATCACGCCGGTTTTCCTCTCAAACAGCAATTGCTTCCCATTTTAGAAGAATTGAAAATCGAAACGCTCGATGTCGGCTGCTTCAGCGCCGATTCGGTGGATTATACCGATATTGCGGATGCGGTCGTCGGCGAGGTGCTCTCCGGGCATTGCGATCGCGGCATTTTAATTTGCGGAACCGGCATCGGGATTTCCATCGCCGCCAACCGCCACCGCGGCATCCGGTGCGGGCTGTGCTCCGAACCGTATTCCGCGCGCATGACGCGTGCGCACAACGACGCGAACGTGCTCGCCATGGGCGCGCGGGTCGTGGGCATTGGCTTGGCCATAGAAATCCTCGAGGTTTTTTTGAACACGCCGTTCGAAGGCGGGCGACATGCGCAGAGGCTTGCAAAGCTCGACGAGGGCGACGAAACCCCATGATCTGACGGGATTAGGCTTTGGTTTCTCAGGGATCTTTTCCGCCCGGCATTGTCGCTTTGCGCCGGATGTGGCGCTGCCGCGCGACACTCAATGTCCGCCGCGTTGTTCGGCCCGGCGATTTCAGTGGGCGGGAGAGGCAGACCGTTCGGCTTTATTTGTGCCAGGACAAAGGGAGGTGCGGCTCGTGAACGAACGCGTTCATATTCTCGAACATCCGCTCATTCAACATAAGTTAACCTTGATTCGCGATAAGGAAACCGGCTCTAAGGAATTTCGCGAACTACTCAACGAGGTGTCGATGCTTATGGCCTTTGAGGCCACGCGCGACTTGCCGCTCAAGGAGATCGAAATCCAAACGCCGGTGGCCCCTGCAAAATCCAAGGTTATTTCGGGCAAAAAGCTGGGCGTGGTTCCGATTCTTCGGGCGGGCCTGGGCATGGTGGACGGCTTCATGCAGCTCATTCCCGCGGCGCGCGTGGGGCATATCGGCCTGTATCGCGATCCGCTTACGCTCAAGCCCGTCGAGTACTACTGCAAATTGCCCTCGGATGTGACCGAACGAGACTTGATCGTGCTCGATCCGATGCTCGCCACCGGCGGCTCGGCCAGCGCGGCCATTTCCTTCATTAAAGAGCGCGGCTGCAAGTCGGTCAAGTTTGTTTGCCTAATCGCAGCGCCGGAGGGGATTGCGAAGCTTACGGGCGACCATCCCGACGTGGATATTTTCGCCGCCGGGCTCGATGAAAGGCTCAACGATCACGGCTACATCGTTCCGGGCCTGGGCGATGCGGGCGACAGGTTGTTTGGCACGAAATAGTCCGTCTTTGGCGGATAGCAGTATGTGTGGGAGCAGGTGAGGAAATGTCAACGCTGGATATCATGCGTAAGGTGCGCAAAGCTGAGGACGAGGCGGACGGCATCCGCAAGGCCGCGTCGGCGGAAGCCCGAGAGATTCTCAAGGCGGTGGAAGGGGCTACGGCGCAGGACGAGCGCCAGGCGGCGCAGGATGTGCGCGCCAAGGTTATGGCGTTTCATCGCGAAGAGGATGTAAAGGTAGACGCGCAAATCGCCAAGGCGCTTGGGGACGAGCGCGATGCACTGGCCACGCAGCGCGAGCATGCGCGCTCGCGCGTCGTCGCTGCCGCCAACCAGATCTACGAAAGGATTCTTCAGCATGGCGATCATTAAGATGAAAAAGCTTTCCCTTGTCTGCCTGCGCGCGGACAGGGATAAGTTGATGGATCTTGCGCAGGGCATGCAGTGCATCGAGGTGGTCGAGCAGCCCTTCGAGGAAGAAGAGGGGCTTATCACACTCGAGATGCGCGAGGATTTTGCCGCCCTCGCCGAAAGGATCGCTCTGCTTACCGGAGCCCTCGCGTCGCTTTCGCGCTATGCGCCGGTAAAAAAGGGTATGTTTGCCCAACGCGACCAGGTGGATGCCGAGGGTATTGCGGCCGCGTTGACGGCGCAGGAAGCCACGGTTGAGATTTGCCGCGACGTCATGCGCAAAGAGGCGGAGATTTCCGATATTCGCCAGCGCCGCACGCGCATGGAGGCGCAGGTCGAGCAGCTCAGGCCGCTGAGCGGCTGCGATTTGCCGCTTGAACAGCTCAAGGATACCGCAAGGGCGCAGGTGACGCTTGGGTCGCTACATCCGTCCAAACTGGAGGACCTCATGCACAAGGCCTCGGAGGCCGAGCTTTTGCAGCTTATAGAGCTTGGCCGTACGCCGGATGCCGTGTATGTATTGGCGATCGCCCATAAGAGCTTCGCCGAAGAGGCGTCGGCGCTTCTAACCTCCGCAGGGCTTACCAAGCTTACGCTTCACTACCAGGGTACGGCGACGCAGGTGATCGCGGGCTTTGAGGCGGACATCGAAAAGGACGAAAAGGCGCGCGAAGCGTTGATCAAGGACATCGAAGGCCATGCGGACGACCGGCTGGCCATTCAAACCCTAATCGACCTTTCCAACCTTGAAAAAGAGCGTCTTGAGGCGTCTTCGCTGCTGAGTGTCACGCGCGAGGCCCTGCACATGGCGGCATGGGTGCCAGCGGATAAGGAGCAGGCGTTAAGGACGGCGATCGAAAAAATCTCTCCTTGTGTGGCCATGGAGTTCGCCGACCCCGAGGAAGGCGACAACGTGCCCACTTACGTAGAAAACAACAAATTTCTGACGCCCTACGAGGCCGTTACGAATATGTTTTCCACCCCTTCTCAAAACGATATCGACCCTTCTCCCAAACTGATGCCGTTTTTCGTGGTCTTTTTCGGCATGATGGTTTCGGATGCCGGCTATGGCATTTTGCTGTCCATCGGCGGCTTTGTCGGCGCGTATGTGCTCAAGATGCGCGGCATGATGGGGCAGATTGCAAAGATCTTGATCGTGGGCGGCTTGCTCACCACCTTCTGGGGGGCGCTGTTCGGCTCGTGGTTCGGCATCGAGGGCATCGACGCTCCGTTGTTTGTACCGATGAACGAGCCGATGGCCATGCTCGGGCTGTGCTTCTCGCTGGGGCTTATCCACGTGATGTACGGCATGGTGCTCAGGATGATTATGGCTTTTCGCTCCGGCGACTGGCAAACCGCCGTGTTCGACCAAATCGGCTGGATGGCGATCATCCTTGGCCTGATCGCGCTGGCCATCGGAGGCGCTCTGGGCATCAACCCCTTGTTCATGGGGGGCAGCGTGGTTGCCATCGTCGGTGTTTTGATGGTGCTTTTGTTCGCCGGGCGGGATAAGCCCTTCGGCATCGGCCGCATCGTATCGGGCCTTGGCTCCCTGTACGGCATAACGTCCTACTTAAGCGACGTGCTCTCCTACGCCCGCCTGTTCGCGATGGGCCTTGCCACCGGCGTTATCTGCATGGTGTTCAATACTATCGCAGGGCTGCTCCTCTCAAGCCCCATCGGCTTCATCTTCGGCATCGCGGTTTTGCTGGTGGGCCACATCTTCAATTTGGCGATCAACGCGCTGGGCGCGTATGTGCATTCTTGCCGTCTGCAATATATCGAGTTCTTCGGCAAGTTTTTCGAAGGCGGCGGACGCGCTTTTAAGCCGCTGATGCGCAACACTCGGCACGTAGATTTCAAATCCTGACAACCTAAAAAAGAAACCATTGCAAGGAGGACACCATCATGTTTGAATCCCTCGGTCAGTTCTACGCGCTCTTTGGCGCGGCGCTCGCCGCATTGCTCGCGGGCATCGGCTCGGCGATGGGCGTTTCCAAGGCCGGCGAGGCTGCCGCAGGCGTCACCGCGGAAGATCCCGACTCTTTCGGTCGTTTGCTCGTTTTACAGGCGCTGCCGGGCACGCAGGGCATCTACGGTCTGCTGATCGCCTTTATCGTTTTGCTTAAGACCAACTTCCTGGGCGGCATGGTCGACCTGACCGCGCAGCAGGGCCTTTTGTTCTTCGCGGGCTGCCTGCCCATCGCCATCGTCGGCCTTTTGTCGGCCGTTTACCAGGGCAAGACGGCCGCTTCGGCTATCGTGATGACCGGCCGCCGCCCCGACCAGTCCGGTAAGGGCATTACGATGACCGTCATGGTCGAGACATACGCGGTTCTTGCGCTGTTGGCTTCGTTCCTGATGGTGTTCTTCATTCAGGTGTAAGCCGTCAATGTTGGAATTCTAGGAGGTCGTACCATGGCGGGAGCCGACATGATCCTAAACAAAATATTGGACGACGCGCGCGCTGACGCCACCGCGATGCTTACGGATGCGAAGGAGCGCGTTAGGGTGATCAAGGCGCGCTCCCAGGCTAGCGTCGAAACATCGCGGGAGGCCGCGCTCAAGGGGGCGCAAATCGAGGCGGAGCAGCGCAAAGAGCGCAGGCTGCGCATGGCGCAGTTGGACGCGCGCAAAGAGCAACTCGCCATGAAGCGCGAGCTGATCGACGAGGCGTTTGATTTCGCGCTTGAACGGCTGCTCAAGGCCGATGCCGATACGAAGCGTTCGTTATTTCTGAGCATGCTGATCGCCTCGGCGCAGGGCGGCGAGGTCATCATGCCCGCCGCAGCCGACCAAGGGATTTTCACGCCCGACGCGCTTGCCGTGATGAACGGCGCGCTGGCAAAGGATGCAAAGGCGCCCGTTACGCTCGGCGCCGTCGCGCCGGGTATACGGGGCGGCTTTATCCTGTCGCTCAAGGGCATGGAGTGCAATTGTTCGCTCGAAGCGCTGCTCCGCCAGGAGCGCGAGGCCCTTGAGCCAGAGGTAGCGAGCGCGCTATTCCCTGCGAAGGAGGGCTAAGATGCCTAGCAGTTACGCGTTTGCCAACGGTTCTGTGCACGTGCTGGAAGGGAAGATGCTCTCTGCGGAGCGTATTGAACGCCTCATTTCCGCGGCGGATGCTTCGGATGCGATCAAGGCGCTGCAGGAGACGGGCTACGGCAGGGGCGAGGAGATCGGCAGCGTGGCCGACTACGAGGGCTGGCTCGACAGTCGCGCCCAAGAGGCGTATGCATTTGTGCGCAGGGTTTCTCCCGAGCCTGCTTCTACGGATTGCTTCCTGTTGGCGCTTGACTATACAAACCTCAAGGCGCTATACAAGGCGCGGCATTTGGAGCAGGATGCCGACGGCATTCTGCGTAAGGGCGGCTTGTATTCTTTAGAATTGATGGCCGACGCGATGCGCGAGCAGGATTATCGCCGCCTTTCCGGTTTTATGCAGAGCGCCCTTAAGGCGTTGGACACAAGGGCCGTTTCCGGCTTAATCGATCCGCGCTCTATCGACACGATCCTTGATAAGGCGATGTTCTCCGAGATCGCCGAGCGGGTGAAGGAAGCCAAATCAAAGGCCGTAAAGGAATACTTTCGCGATCTTGCGGATCTTACCAATCTGCGCGCCGCCCTGCGCGCCCGCGCGATGCGCATGGGCCACGATGAGCTCGCCGAGCAGCTCGTACCGGGAGGGGACATACCCCTTGCGCGCATCGAGCAGGCGCTTGAGGAGCCTGAGCGCGCTATACAGGCCTTTGCGGGCCGTGCTTATAAGCGCCAGCTGGACGAGGCGATCGCCGCCTATGGCCAGGACGGCTCGCTTGCAAGGTTTGAGCTTATCCAGGACAATCACCTGCTTTCGCTCATTAAGCGCGGCAGGTGGACGATGGAATCCGTCGAGCCGCTGGCGGGCTACCTGCTGGGCATTGAGCGGGAGATCGCCGCGATTCGGCTGTGCATGGTCGGCCAGATCAATGGCTTTCCGGCCGAAGTGATGCGCGAAAGGCTGGGTGATCTGTATGTCTAAAATGGGCGTGATCGGAGACCGCGATTCAGTGCTCGGCTTCAAGGCTGCAGGGCTTGACGTATTCGCGGTATCCTCAGCTTCCGAGGCGCAGCACACCCTGCACCGGCTGGCCCGCGAGGACTATGCCGTGATCTTCATCGTGGAACAGACGGCGGGCATGATCCCCGAGGCGATCGACCGCTACAAAGCCCAGCCAATGCCCGCGATCATTCCGATACCGGGATCGCGCGGCGGCGAGGGGTTGGGCATGCGCGGCCTTCGTAAAAACATCGAGAAGGCCATCGGCGCGGATATATTATTTGGGAAAGAGGGGTAATGCGCGATGCAGGGAACGATTGTAAAGGTCTCCGGGCCTTTGATCGTTGCGGAGAACATGGGCGATGTCAAAATGTACGACGTCGTCCGCGTATCCAAGAGCCGTCTGATCGGCGAGATCATCGAGCTTCGCGGAGACCGCGCGTCCGTACAGGTATATGAAGAGACATCGGGGCTGGGCGTGGGCGAGCCTGTGGAATCCACCGGCGCTCCGTTGTCGGTAGAATTGGGGCCGGGGCTGATCGAGGCCATCTTCGACGGCATTCAGCGCCCGCTTACCACGATTAGAGAAATTGCGGGCGATCGCATCTCCCGCGGCATCGAGGTTCCATCGCTCAATCGCGAAAAGAAGTGGCTGTTCGAGCCGATCGTTAAGGTGGGCGATAAGGTTTCGGCGGGCGACTTTTTGGGCCATGTGCAAGAGACGATCGTGGTCGATCACAAGATCATGGTGCCGAACGGCCTGTCCGGTACTGTGGAGTGGATCGCCGGCGGCGAGTTTACCGTGACGGAAACCGTCGCCAAAGTCAAGAAGGATAACGGCGAAATCGTCGAGCTTCCGATGATGCAAACATGGCCGGTGCGCGTAGGGCGACCCTATCGCGAAAAGCTCGCGCCTACCGTGCCCATGATCACCGGGCAGCGCGTCATCGATACGTTTTTCCCTATCGCATCGGGCGGAGTCGCCTGCATTCCGGGCCCGTTCGGCAGCGGCAAGACGGTTACCCAGCATCAGCTGGCCAAGTGGTCGGATGCGGATATCGTGGTGTACGTCGGCTGCGGCGAGCGCGGCAACGAGATGACCGACGTTCTGATGGAGTTCCCGCACTTGGTCGACCCGCGCACCGGCGAGGCGCTGATGCGCCGCACGGTGCTGATCGCCAATACCTCCGACATGCCGGTGGCCGCGCGCGAAGCTTCCATTTATACGGGCATTACCATCGCCGAGTATTTTAGGGATATGGGCTATCGGGTCGCCATCATGGCGGATTCGACAAGCCGCTGGGCCGAGGCACTGCGCGAAATGTCGGGCCGCCTTGAGGAAATGCCCGGCGAAGAAGGTTACCCGGCTTATCTTTCCAGCCGCGTTGCGGAGTTTTACGAGCGCGCGGGCATGGTAAGGACTTTGGGCGCCGGCGAGCGCGTGGGCTCGGTCAGCGCCATCGGCGCGGTTTCCCCTCCGGGCGGCGATATTTCCGAGCCGGTTTCGCAGGCGACGCTTAGAATCGTCAAGGTGTTCTGGGGCCTGAGCGCCTCGCTCGCCTACGCGCGCCACTTTCCGGCCATCGACTGGCTGCAGAGCTATTCGCTGTATACCGACAGGCTCGACCCGTGGTTTGGCGACGAGGTCGATCCCTCGTATCCCGTATACCGCGTGCGCGCCATGCAGATTTTGCAGCAGGAATCCGAGCTTGACGAGATCGTCCGTCTGGTCGGCATCGACGCGCTCGGGCCCAGGGATCGCCTCACGCTGGAAGTCGCCCGCTCTATCAGGGAAGACTATCTGCATCAGAACTCGTTCGACGAGGTGGATACTTATACATCTCCCAAGAAACAGTTCAGGATGATCAACTACATCCTCACCTTCTACGACCGGGGCTTGGCAGCGCTCGAAGCCGGAAGCGAGTTGAGCCAGATTATGGCGCTTCCCGTGCGCGACAGGATCGGCCGCGCGAAGTATATTCCCGAGGACAACACGACGGAATTCGATGCGATCGACCGCGAATTGCTCGATCAAATGGCCGAATTGACGTCGGAGGGAGGCCTGTAAGATGCTCAAGGAATATAAGACGATCAGAGAAGTCGTCGGCCCGCTGATGATGGTCGAGGGCGTTTCGGGGGCCACCTATTACGAGCTGGTGGAGATCGAGCAGGCGAACGGCGAAATCCGCAACGGGCGCGTGCTGGAGCTCAACGGCGATAAGGCGCTCGTGCAGCTGTTCGAATCTTCGCAAGGGCTGAAGATCGACGACTCGAAGGCCAGGTTCTTGGGCCACGGCATTGAACTTGCGGTTTCGCTGGATATGCAGGGCCGCGTGTTCGACGGTATGGGCCGTCCGCGCGACAACGGCCCCGCGATCATCCCCGAGGCGCGCATGGACATCAACGGCCTGCCGATCAACCCCGCCGCGCGCGACTACCCCGAGGAGTTCATCCAAACCGGCATCTCCGCGATCGACGGGCTCAATACGCTCGTGCGCGGCCAGAAGCTACCGGTGTTCTCCGGCTCGGGCTTGCCGCACGCGCAGCTCGCTGCGCAAATCGCCCGCCAGGCCAAAGTGCTGGGTACGGGCGAGAACTTCGCCGTAGTGTTCGGCGCGATCGGCATCACCTACGAAGAAGCCGATTTCTTCATCAGCGATTTCCGCCGCACCGGCGCGATCGACAGGGCCGTGCTGTTCATGAACCTCGCGAACGATCCGGCTATCGAGCGCATCGCCACCCCGCGCATGGCGCTTACCGCAGCCGAGTATCTCGCGTATGAAAAAGACATGCACGTGCTGGTCATCCTGACGGATCTTACCAACTACGCCGAAGCCCTGCGCGAGGTTTCCGCCGCGCGCAAGGAAGTTCCGGGTCGCCGCGGCTATCCCGGCTATCTGTACACCGACTTGGCCACCCTGTACGAGCGCGCCGGCCGCATCAAGGGCAAGAAAGGTTCGGTTACGCAGATCCCGATCCTGACCATGCCCGAGGACGACAAGACCCACCCGATCCCCGACCTGACCGGCTACATCACCGAAGGGCAGATCATCCTGTCGCGCCAGCTGTACCGCTCGGGCCTACAGCCGCCCATCGACGTGCTGCCTTCGCTTTCGCGCCTGAAGGACAAGGGCATCGGCGCGGGGAAGACGCGCGAAGACCATGCGCCTACCATGAATCAGCTATTTGCGGCATATTCCAGAGGCAAGGATGCCAAGGAACTGTCGGCCATCTTGGGGGAGGCCGCCCTTTCCGAGAGCGACCTTAAATTCGCGGCGTTCGCCGAGGAGTTTGAGAAGGTATACGTATCCCAGGGCTACGAAACCGACCGCTCCATCGAGGAAACCCTCGATCTTGGCTGGAAGCTGCTGACGCTGCTGCCGCGCAACGAACTGCGTCGTATCCGCGACGATATGCTGGACAAATACATGCCCAAGGTGGGTGAGGCGTAATGGCAAAGGTACAGGTTAACCCCACTCGCATGGAGTTGACCAACCTCAAGCGCCGCCTAACGGTCGCGGTGCGCGGCCACAAGATGCTCAAAGACAAGCGGGACGAAATGGTGCGTCAGTTTATTCTGTTGATTCGGCGCAACAAGGAGATTCGCGAAAGGATGGAGGCGAGCCTGCAGGGAGCGTTGCGCGAGTTTGCGCTTGCCCGCGCCGTGATGCCTTCGCAGGTCTTGGAAGAGGCCATCCTATACCCGGCGCGCAGGGTGGGCATCGAGGTCGGCACGCAAAACGTGATGTCCGTCGAAGTTCCCACGATTAAAATCGCCCAAGAAACCGGCGAGGCGCCGCTCTTGCCTTACGGTTTTGCGTCGACATCCTCGCAACTCGATGGCGCGATTCGCACCCTTTCGGATATCCTGCCGCTGATGCTGGAGCTTGCGCAGATTGAAAAAACTTGCGACCGGCTTGCCGTCGAAATCGAAAAGACGCGCAGGCGCGTCAATGCTCTGGAATACGTGATGATCCCCGATATGCAGGAGAGCATCCGCTATATATCCATGAAGCTCGACGAGAACGAGCGCGGCTCGCTCACGCGGCTGATGAAAGTCAAGGATATGATCGCCGAGCGGGAATGAGGCTAATTTGCGGGAGCCGTTGCACAGCAGCGGCTCCTTTTTTGTGAAGAGGTGAGGACGGGCCGTGGAGATCGTGCAAGGCATTTCTCAGGGAGATTATTCTCGGGCGGAGAACATCGTGCGGGAGTACCTTCCGGATACGGAGCCCGAAAAACTCAGGGCGATGTATGCCGAATTTTCCAGGGCGTTTCTGGGGTATTACATAGACGGCTTGCTGATCGGCCTGTGTTACGGAGCGCCTGCCGATGCGGCGCGCTTTACGCTCAGCGGCATAGCGATTATGCATCCGTATAACGCGCAAGGCAGGGGGGCAAAGCTCATCGGCAAGTTTGAAGAGGCGGCCTTTTCGTTGGGTTATGCGCGGATTTCGCTCGGTTCTGGCGATGGATATGTAGAGCGCTTCTACATGAAAAACGGCTATACAGCGGTAGCGCTTAAGATTTTGACGGAGCGAGGCGATTGGAAAGAGAAAGCAAACGGTTACGCCTTTCCGGTTGCCTCGGTGGAAACACAGGGCGAATATACGAAGTTGGTGATTTCGGTAACGGACTATTGCGCAATGAACAAACGGGCTATCCAGGATTATTACGGCGGCGTGCACTCGTTTTTTGTATTTGAAAAAGCACTGCTTTGATTTTCCCCAAAGCTGCCTCAGCGTTTTACGAGAGTAGGGAAGCGACAAGACGGAACACGCGCGTTGCCGTTTTTTTTCGTCGTATTTCTTAATCCTCAAAAGCGTCACAGCGGTTTTGAGGAAGAGGAGGAGCGACGTCGTCGGTTTGCACTACGCTCTATTCCCCGCGCACTGCGGTGCCGCGGGGGATTGGCGCTTCGTGAAACCTCCTCTTACCATAAGACGCTGAGGCGTCTTATGGGAGTGAGAAGAACGAAGAACGCGCACTCCCGCTTCTTTCCTCATCGTTCTTTTTACTCCACAAAACCGCTGAGGCGGTTTTGTGGAAGAGGAGGAACGGCGGAATGAGCGAGCTTTTGCGTCGCAACGCGAAAGCGAGGGATATGCAGCCCGCGACGACGAGCGCCTCGGCGCCTTGTGAGATGAGAAGATTCCACGAGCGGACATACCCCGCAACATCGCTATGTTGCGGGGTATGAAGCGCAGTGCGAATCGACGAGAAGGCTAGGTTATGCCAGTGCTTTTTCAGGTTAGCATGAGCCGACACAATGCCGTGCGATGGCCTGCTTAAAACAATCCACGTGCACTTGTTCATCCAAAATGATGCGTTCGAGGAGTTCTTTGATATGGGGGTCGCAGATTTCCAGAACATGCTGCCTATACTGTTCTATGGCGCCGTACTCGCCGGCAAGGTCAAGGTGCAGGCGTTGACATAGGCTATTGCCGTAGCCGACGTTTACGCCGCTCCATTGCTTGTTCGGGCATCCTTCTACAAATTGTGGATCTGCACCTAGTTTTACGATCGCTTCGCCGAGCATCTCCAGGTGCGACATCTCAACTTCGGCGATTCCGAGCAGCATGTCTGCGACATCCTGCTCCTCATCGCTTGTGAGGTGGTGATACAGATATTGCGTGATGGCAGTCAACTCGCTTGCGGCGCCAGCGTAGTCTTCCATGATGATGCACGCATAAGCTTCATTGGGGCAGATTACCTCGATTTCAGGGTAAGGAAGGGGATAGCGAAAAGTGCTGTTGCAGCACGGCGCCTGATTGCTCATTTGTACTTACCTCCCTCGGAACTTCGTGAGGCGTTACCCTCCCTGCATTGTATGTAGGTGACATAGGCGGCGTACTCTTTATTATTGCGTACTAATCGACATGAAGATCGTGAAAATTTCGTCCTTAATTATTAGCCTTGCCAAATAAAGTTTCTTATAGACTCTATTTAAATTCGAACATACATGAAAAGCGTCCTGAAACACATTTCAGGACGCTTTTTTTCGATAGCTATTTCAGAGCGGAACGAACATGCGAGACGCGATCAAGCCGTTCTAGGCTCTCTGTTCCAAGATTGTGCCGCGCACCTCGCCGAGGTTTTTACCGTGAAGAATCATCACATCGCCTTCAATGACAGCCTTTTCTTTAATATCGCCCAAGATTTCGTAGACCGAACCTTGTACTCTGCCGGTAACATGCCCCTTTACAGTCGCATATACCGACCCTTCCACCGTTCCGTTGAGCTGCTTTTGCAGCGGGCGCAGCGGCGTTTGCGTGCCGATAAAGCAGCGTTGCGGCTGTTCCTTGTCTCCCACATCGCCCCGAACGGTTCCGTTGAGCGTACCGTGAATCGAATGGGGATAAGGCGATTGCAAAGAACCGTTTAGGTCTCCATCAAGATCGCCATGCAATTGGCCAACAGAGCCGTTGATATCTCCCCTAACGCCACCTTCTACGGTGCGCACGGAGCCGTTGATATCCCCCATAATGCCGCCCTTTACAGTTTCTATCGAGCCATTGACGTCACCCATGATGTTTCCTTCTACGCTCGTTACGTGCCCAAGAACATCGCCCTTGATGTTACCTTCTACCGTGCCCTGTATCGAACCTAAAATATCCCCGGCGACGTTGCCGCGCACGCCCCCCGTTATCGTGCCCATGATATCTCCGTTTACGTTGCCTTGAAGATCACCGTCGAGCTTGCCGTGAAAATCTGCCATGGTTACATCCTCCTTTTATCGATGAAGACTGTGTTCCATTATTTTCCTTGGCGCCGTATGCCCTCTTTTACCGTGCCGTAACAGTTCCCTTCGAGATATTCCACGTAACCGTCGATCGTCGCCCCTTGCTCAATATCGCCGACGATCTTATACACGTTTCCCCGCACATGCCCGCTTACGTTGCCTGTGACGATCGCATATACGTTCCCTCCGACCCATCCGCGCACATCGCCGTCGATCTTGCAGTCGTAGGGGCGCTGTTTGAGACCTACGTTGCCGTTCACCGTGCCTTCCAGGCAACCGTCGATCGATCCTGTGACGTTTCCCCTTACCGTGCCCGAAGAGAGGAGGTCGCCGCCGATTGACCCGGTGATGTTGCCGCGCACCGTACCCGCAAAATCGCCGCCGATCGACCCGGTGATGTTGCCACCCACCGTGCCGGTAACGTCGTCCTCAACGGCGCCGGTCAGGTTGCCGCGTATCTCCCCGGTAAGCTCTCCCTCGAGGGGTCCGGTTAGGTTGCCGTGTATGGCGCCGCTTACGTCCCCATGAACCGGCCCGGTCACATTGCCTTCGATTCTGCCGGAAACATCGCCTTCAATGGCGCCGGTTACGTTGCCAAAGATCGTTCCGCTCACGTCGCCCTTTACCGGTCCTAGAACATTGCCGTAAAGCTCGCCCGCCACGTCGCCGTTGATCGCTCCCATTACATTTCCGCGCAGCGTGCCCTCGATATCTCCGTTGACCGAGCCCATGACGTTTCGCGAAACGACGGCCCCCGTGGGGATGCCCTCGATCGAGCCGAAATTCATGCCCCGGCCGAAGGTGTTGTTGCGCCTGCCGTCGAAGCGGGGAGGGTCCGGAGGGGGAGGTGGGGGAGGGGCGTCGTGCGCGAAGCTGTTTGCAAAATCTACGGCTTTGCGCACCGTTTCGTCTACGATGTTGGCGATATCTTCCGTCAGGCTGGAAAAGACGGGGGATTTCTGGTCGGTAGTGCCAAAGGGCTCTTCTTTCGTGTAGGATTCTTGCGTATCATAGGAAGATTCTTTCTCTTCCCAGGCGGCCTCTTGCTCGGGAGAAGGTTCTTTCTCTTCCCAAGCCGCCTCTTGTTCGGCATACGGTTCTTGTACGTTGCCGGCGGCCTCGCCGTCGCCTTTTTGCCCCGCTTCCCACGCGGCGATCATGGCATCGGCCTCCTCCGGCGACAGGACGCCCTCTTGCACCTGTTTCAGGATCTCCATGATATCTTGCGCCATATCGATGCCCCCTCTTAAGCGTTTTGCTGTAGTAGTTGCTGTGCCTCTTCGGCCGAGACCTCGCCGCGCGAAAGCATGTCGAGAACTTCTTTGCGGCTTGGCGGCTCCTTGGCGGGCAATTCCCCCAGCGCAGCCACGATTTCATCCAATCGGTTGCGAACGGTGGGGTAGGAAATGTTGAACTCCTTTTCCATGTCTTTGATGTTGCCGCGGCATTTGAGAAAGCTTACGACGAATTGTTTTTGCGAAGGGGATAGTCTGACGAGGCGATCGATGGCAAACGTTCCCTCCAGGGCCGTTCCACACTGTGTGCATGTGAGCCGCGAAGCGGCAAGAGGGCCGGAACAAACCGGGCAGATGTTGGGCATATCGTACATGCTATGAACCTCCTTGCAAGTCCGTTTGTAGATATTATATTTCAAATATCAAAAAAGTCAATATGATATTTTATAAAAATTGATTTTTATTTTTCGAAAATCGAAAATTAGACTTCAGAGAAATCCAGCGAAAAAAAAGCTGGCAAGGGCGGACGGGAAATGGTATAATGCATTCGTTATGCGCCTGTAGCTCAGAGGATAGAGTGTTCGACTCCGACTCGAAAGATCGTGGGTTCGAATCCCGCCAGGCGCGCCACGTCGCCGCGGACGACATATCGTTCGCGGCGATTTACTTTGTAAATCCCCTCTCACTCATTTTGTCGCGGCTCCCCTTCCGCCAAAGGGCACGCTCGCAACGCCTGCTCGGTTGTAAACGCGCTCGCGACGGCTCTGCTTCGCTAGCAACCTTTTGCGGGTGCCTGCAAGCCGCCGCACCTATATCGTCCATACATCCCATCTCGTCGGGGCGCGCTGCGCTCCGAAATCCCACCATACTGTGGTATGGTGGGATTTTTACGCTTCGTGGCCCCTCATCTTCCATAAAACCGCTGAGCCGATTTTATGGATTGGGAATGACGAAGAAGGCGCGGCGCCTACGTTGTCCGCTCCTCTTACTCCTCAAAACCACCGAGGCGGTTTTGAGGGGTAAGAGGAGGTTTTGCGGAACGTAAAAATCCCAGTGCCGCAGCGCTGGGATTTTGGAGCGTAGTGCAAACCGACGAGGGAATGCAGCTTCTTCTCGATCCGCTTGATTGTTTCACGGTTTTCAGCACAGAACATATACCAATTGTAGAGCCCCATTGGATGTGTGGGCCACTACGAACGAGGTGACAATGATGCCTATTGATGGCTTCGGCCAATTACTTGCGTCACTTGCGGCGCCGCCAACCACAGCGGTTTTCACTCAAAATCCACAATTTTGCAATCTGACGCCGCTTGGCCATGATTACCGGCTTTTTAACTTTACCCAAAATTTTAACTTTCAGCAGTTCGTCTTGACGTATAGCGCCGGCTCGACCGAGGTTTATTGCGTCGAGCTAGACGAGGAGCCGCCGCCAACCGGCGACACGATGGACGTCATTTCGATAGAACAGGCGTTACCTCAGTACACAGCCGAAGTGCGGGCGCGGATTCAGTGGTTGTTGCGCAACGGCTATCCCAGCATAACAGCCTCCGAGTTGTTCGCCCAGGCCGGCGTGGATGCATCGGTTGCTCCACCGTTGGATGACTTGGACGCATTTGCCGCCACCCAGTCCGCCATCTGGCTCACGACGATCGCGCCGGACCCCGGCAAGCGCTTTGCGCTATGTGCGGACAACAACATTACTCACCCCAAGTCTGCGCGGCTGGTGCAGGTCGTGAACTATCTGCTGGCGCAAGCTATGGATTTGGCAGATCAATCCATCGCCATACTGGGCTTCCTGGACATCCCACGCACAGTAGTGCGCACGGGAAGCGCCTTTAGGGTAGGCCCAATGCGATTATCACTACAGACTAGCGCGCCGATCGATAACCTTGTCATCACAGGTGAAGTAACGCCTGCGGTGCCTGGCATCATAATCGAAAACGCATCCGGTCAACCGCTTACGGCTATCCCACTGGATACAGACTTTTACGTTTCTATCCCAGACAACGCCACCACCAACAATCAGTGCTTCGCACTAACCGTCAACGGCCAAGGAGACACCACAGTACCTCTGACATACATCAGTCGTTCCTTCGTTGATACACGGCAGATCATTGGCGCGGCGTTCTTTGTCCAGGATTCGGTTACGCTACAGACCGGGACCCAACTGCTGTGCACGGGTAATATCATATGCCCTGCGTGCCCTGTGCCGCCCATGGCGCCTTGCAAGCCGGCGAGGGGGTGCGGTTGGTTCAGACACGGCCGGTATCCGAGCCGCTGCGGTCGATGTTAACGGGTCCGGGAGTGATAATCTCCACAACCTTAGGGCGTTCCCACAGGAGCGCCTTTTTCGTGCCCCCGAAAGGAGGGCTTTCCCCGCTTGCCTTGTCATATAGCTTGCATCCTGAAATGATATGTGGCATGGAAGGGCTAAATTTCTCACAGGCTATCGGCGATTCGGCCCACGCCGAGGGCTCAAATACAATCGCCAACGGCATTTATTTCCACGCGGGCGGATTTTTTACCATCGCACAAAACAATTACCAGATGGCTATCGGCAAGTTTAGTGTAGCATCCAATCCCGCGCTTAACGGCACGCCCGGCGATGATGCCTTTATCATCGGCAACGGCCTGACGATCGCGGCGAGAACCAACGCCTTCAGGGTTTTATTCAACGGCAACGTCTTCAACGCACCTGGAGTATATACCACCGGAGCAGACTACGCCGAGATGTTTGAGTGGCAAGACGGCAATCCGGA
The DNA here is from genome assembly GCA_031551255.1 of Eubacteriales bacterium. Classification (GTDB taxonomy): domain Bacteria; phylum Bacillota; class Clostridia; order Christensenellales; family UBA1750; genus JAVBNW01. Next base: position 22,635 of record JAVBNW010000102.1, read on the forward strand.
TAACGAGGATAGACGCGGCCTTTTCGTGACTCTATGCGCCGACCGGATACGCCAAGTACAGGCGGGTGATGATTATATTTTGGGCGTGATAAGCGCAACGCCGTCGGTTGTCGGCGACGTGCAGGGCAACAGCTGGAAGGATATGTACCGCAGAGACGAATGGGGCGCCATTTTGTATAAGGCCGTGCCTCAAGATGGCGGTGAAGTACTGATGCCGATGCCGAATCCCGCGTATGAGGCCGAGCGGGATTACCGCCCGCGATCGGAGCGCCCGGAGTGGGCTGCCGTCGGCCCCGCGAGGAAGCTGCCGGTGCCGGATGACGGCAGTTGCCGGCCTGATGGCTATTGTATCCCTAACGCCGGTGGGAGGGCGACCGCATCGCCGCGTCGCTATCGTGTACTAAAGCGCACCGGGGGATCATCAAGTGCAGATCTTGCTGATAGGTTCTGGCAGATAGTGATTGTTTGAGCAATTGGTTTTCGATGGGCCTTAGTAATGAACGAGAATAAACCAGGGTGCAGGCATACGTATGAAGGCTGCACCCTGGTTTTTGACGGATCGGGAAGACTGGCAGAGCTGCAAATCGATAGGGCAGAGCACTCTGCGAGGCATCTCGTTTGGTCAAAAAGATAAAAATTGGATATAATGATTTTTGATCAGGGAGCATGTGCGAACAGCATCTGTATTTTGTATAGAAAGCCGCTTGACTACGACGTTGCGTCGTGGTTTATGATGATGATATCGATCATGCTGGGGGTTGGAAAAATGAGCGAGCTTGTTAAAATTCGAGAGGTATCGTTGAAGTATGATATTTCCGCGAGGGCTTTGAAGTATTATGAAGATATGGGCCTTATCCAAAGCGTAAAAAGCAATGATTATGCTTATAGAATGTACGACGATGCCAATGTAAAAAAGCTGGAGCAGGTATTGATCTTGCGCAAGCTCAATATCGGCATCAAAGACATCCAGCGCATCTTTGACACTGCCGGATCGGAAGTCGTTTTGGAAGTGTTGGGGAAAAAGGTGGAGAGCATCGACGAAGAAGTTGCACTTCTTAACGAGCTCAAGGACATCGTCATCGCGTTTATTCGGCAGATTGAGCAGGCTGATTTCAGCAAAGATTCCGACGTGAAACTTTTGTACGACAAGGCAAAGGAAATCGAAATTCAACTGAACAATGTGGAGTATACCGGCAACCCCTCTCCCGCGCACCGGTTGTTTGAAGTGGCGGAAAAGCTCGAGGAAAAGGCCGCATCCAGGCTGTCGGTACCCGAGAATGTAATGAAGCGGTTGTTGCAGAACGTCTATTTTATATGGGGAGACGGGGCGGCTGTGGCCGATGAACTTGGCTTACGATACGGCATCTTCGTATAT
>JAVBNW010000146.1:0-6664 GCA_031551255.1 Eubacteriales bacterium
TGAACTGCGCGAGAAACCTTACGTCGTTGTCGAATAGCATGCGCATATCGGCGATGTTGTAGCGCAGGTTCGTCACCCGCTCGATTCCGATGCCGAACGCAAAGCCGGTGTATTTTTCCGAATCGATGCCGCACATATCCAGCACCTTGGGGTTGACCATGCCCGCGCCGAGCACCTCAATCCAGCCCGTGCCCTTGCAGATACGGCAACCCGCGCCCTTGCAGGCCGCGCAGGTGACATCCACCTCGGCGCTGGGTTCCGTGAACGGAAAGAACGACGGCCGAAATCTCGTGCGGATACCCTCGCCGTAGAACTCTTGCGCAAAGGTATCCAGCGTGCCCTTCAGGTCGCTCATGGAAACGCCTTCGTCCACCACGAGCCCTTCGCACTGCGAGAACACCGGCGAGTGGGTATTGTCCACCTCATCCACCCGATAGGTGCGGCCGGGGCATATGATGCGGATGGGTGGCTGGCGGGTGGTCATCACCCGCGCCTGCACAGGCGAGGTGTGCGTGCGCAGCACCACGTTTTCGTTGAAATAGAACGTATCCTGCGCATCGCGCGCCGGGTGGTTCTTGGGCAGATTCAAAAGCTCGAAGTTGTAGCGGTCGAACTCGATCTCCGGGCCTTCCTCCACCGAGAAGCCCATGGAGGTGAAGATGTCGATCATCCGCTCGGTAGTGATGGTAAGCGGATGCGGCACGCCGATGGGCGGCCGCCTGCCGGGGATGGAGATGTCGATTTCCTCGAGTTTTAAACGCGCTTCCCTTTCGGCCCCCTTGAGCTTGTCGCCACTGAACCTTAACGCCTGCTCGATCTGCTCCCTCGCGCTGTTGATGATCTGCCCCACGATGGGCCGCTCCTCCGGCGAAAGCTTGCCCATGGCGCGCAGCAGCTCGGTAAGCTCCCCCTTGCGACCGAGCACTTTGACGCGCAGCTGCTCGAGCTGATCGGAATCCTTTGCCTTTTCAAGCGCCTCCAGCGTAGATTGCCGGATTTTTTCGATTGTTTCCTGCAATGTGATTCCCTCCTTGCTTTACATTAGACCTCCTGCGAAACTGAAGACGGGGGCGGAGGCAGGGAAAACGGCTTAAGACAGGGAAGCTTTGACAACGCATCGCGCCTATTTTCACCACTCCCGCCACGTTTTGGAGTTTCGCATGAGGTCTGTTAGAACACAGAAAGGCCCCCGCCCGCATGGGACGGAGGCCCGTGGTACCACCCAATTTCGTTTCTTTTCAAGAAACCTCAAAGCCTGTAACGGGGCAAGCCGCCGCAGCCTACCGCCTCATCGCGAGGGTTCGGCAACAGTGCTCGGGAGAGAAATTCGGCCCTGTGCGCCGCGGGACGGCTTGCAGCCGATGACCATCCCTCTCTTGGCGGCGGAGCCACAAAGCTTACTGTGCTCCTTCATCGCATGGATTGTAGTGCATTATATACGAGTTGATGAGGTTTTGCAACACCGCATTTGCGATTTGGTTTAGACCCTATGGCTTATAATCGGCCAACCCAAAAGCGGAACGACGAGCGGGAGATTTTTTCGCAGGGCAAGGAGACGGAAGGGGGCGACCCTTCGGGATACGCCTGATCCGCTCGCCTGCTCTTCATTTGGGGGCGTCCAGCTTTAACAGCCTTGATCGCATTGCCGGGTTGCAGCCCGGCAAAGAAATAATACGCGTCCTCAGGCGGCGGAAGCGTCCAGAAATCGGTTCCATCGCCGTCGATAAAGCCGGTCAGACGGCATGAGCCGTCGGGATATTCATACAAGACCGCGCAAAAAACCGGTCCGGTAAAATCCTTAACGATGGCCGAGCCCTGTTGCTGTTTGGCCGACCAGAACAGCGTCATCGCATACCCATCGCACAAAGAGGCCGAATTTTGCAAATAGCGCACCGTGCCGCCGCTTCCCGCGATGTCGACGGCGCGCTCGCCGATCTGCCCGGTTTCCGAAGTCAGCCTGCTAAGCGTCACATCAAGGCCACCTTCTCCGGCCAAATCGCGCAGCCATCCATCGGGCGCTCCGACCGCTTGAAAATGCATCGATCCTACGTGGGCAACTTCGAAATTCCCCACGGCGGGGCCGGCATCGGCGCCCTCTAGAAGATCCTCAAGTTCGTAGTGCAAAAAACCCTGAAAATGATCGACTGCCCCAACCCACACCGCCAACGCGATAAAGGCGATTATGAATGTCAAAACCCCTGCCAAACCCTTTTTCATGCCCTGACGCCCTTCCTTTCAGAAACAAGCAACAAACATGCTCAAAGATGCGCTTTGACCGCGGGAGTGTTCCGCCTTATAACGTTAAGCGGTCTGGCGCGCAATCGCAAATCGCGTTTCAAATAGTATTTGATACGGTATTTTTATCTGCGAGCGGCAATGAACGTACAGCGGAAAACCGTATGAAAAAAGCAGCCCATGCAGCGAATTGGCCGAACACATGGCGCGGAGCGCCGCCGCAAAGGATCACCGCGCACCTTCTTGGCATACGTTATGTAGACGAACGGAAGGAGGTACAGCGATGAAATGTGCCTTGACGAGTGGTGGCGGCTGCAATACGCGCTGTGTTCTCATCCCCGGGCCGGCCGGGCCGCAGGGTATCCCCGGCCCGCAAGGCCCTGCCGGCAGCGTGACGACCGCCTACGGATCGTTTATCTGCGATACGCCCGGCGAATACCCTCAGTTTTCCAGCCTACCGCTTATGGCCGGAGCGGAGGTGGAACCTGTCGGACTCGCCCTCTCCCCGCCGTCCGGTATACTGATACTCACGCCAGGCGTGTATCAAATCGGCTATGGTGTTGTTTCCCGAAACCTTCCCATTAGCGTCACGCTTAGCCGAAACGGCCAAACCCTGCCGTCGTTTCAGGTATCGCTGGACAACGGCAGCACGTCGGATAAGTGGGTCGGTTGCACGGGTTTTTTGCCTCTTCAACAGGGCGACGTTCTCAGCCTTGCCAACCAGAGCGACACGCCGCTGTTTGTACCGCGGTTAACCGGCATATTGGCATACGTAACCTTATTGCGAGCGAGCGACATTCTACAGATCACGCCCTGAGTGTAGTAGGATAGGCGGACATAGCGGCAAAGATCCATCGCGTTATGCGAGATGCATGCGCAAGATTTGCCACAGGATTGGGACGCCGAGGCGCCGCTTGCAGGGCGTGTATAGTCATCGACCCCCAAAGCGCGCAAAAGACGGCGAACGGGGGGGGCTTCGCGAGGAAGGGCAAGGGGGCATAGCCGTAGCTATGGCGACTGTGCCTGACAAAGTGAGGGCAACCCATCCGTCCCTGGACTTGCATGCTTTGGGGGTCGGCGACGATAAAACCGTTCGCGCCCTCGGCCTTGGCAAAATATCCGGGTACTGCCCAGCGGCAAAATAGCAATAGGAGCCCCGCTGTCACAGCCGCTCCTATTGTATGGGTGAACACGTTTTGAGCAATCCGCCCGGAACCTATTGCTGCCTGCTGGTGTCGCGCGTATACGAAACGGCGTCGCCCGAATCCACCGGGTATTCGAGGCAAAGCTCGCTATCCCCAAAGAACGTAAAGCCGTACGTCATCGCGTTGGGGTCGGTAAGCGCGTCTCCCTCTTCCTCGTAGAGAATATAGATCTTTTCGCCCTTCACCGCATATGTGATGGGCAGCGTGAACCCCTGGAAAAGCGTATAGCCGACGCCGTCCATCCCAAAGCCAAAGCCGCTATAGCCGCTCTCGTCGATCCATGCGCCGTATAGGCGCTTATCCACCCCGCCGCAGCCCGCGAGCAGGCCTGCCAGCATCACGGCGCAAAGCAGCACAAGCAGTATTTTCTTCAAGCATATCCCTCCGTATCGCGGTTATTGTACCACAGCGGATATCGCCGATTCAAGCATTTTCCCCAACGGGCACTCCCAGCGGCAGCGCCCGGGGCGTCTCTCCGGCCAGCTCCATAAAATCTTCGCCGGTGAGCGTTTCGCGCTCGAACAGCGCGTCGGCGACCTTCATGAGGATGTCAAGGTCTTTTCCGAGCACTTCGCTCGCCCGCCTATACGCCTCTTCGATGATCCTGCGCACTTCGTCGTCGATCTTTGCGGCCGTCTCGGAAGAACACGTCAGCTCAAAGCGCCCGTTGAGATAGGGGTTGTTTTGATCCTCGAGCTTTACCATGCCGAAGGCATCGCTCATGCCGTACTGCGTCACCATCGCGCGCGCGAGTTGCGTCGCCTTCTCGATGTCGTTGGAGGCCCCGGTGGTCACCTTGCCCGCCGTCAGCTGCTCGGCGGCGCGCCCCGCGGTAAGGGTAGCGATGCGCGAGAACAGCTCCTCGCGGGAATACAAAAACTTTTCGTCCTCTTCCGTTTGTATGACATACCCCAGCGAGCCCATAGTGCGCGGCACGATGGTAATCTTCTGAACCGGCATGCGGCCGTCTTCCCGAAGGGCCACCAGTGCGTGCCCCGCCTCGTGTACGGCCACTAGGCGCTTTTCTTCGGCGGAAAGAATGCGGTCCTTCTTTTCCTTGCCGGCGATCACCGTTTCGACCGATTCCATTAAATCTTCCTGTAGAACGGCGTCCCGACCGTTGCCGACGGCCCTGAGCGCCGCCTCGTTGATCATATTCGCAAGGTCCGCGCCCACCGCGCCGGGGGTAGATCTTGCGATCTGGTCGAGGTTGACGTCCTCCCCCATGCGCACATCCCGCGCATGCACGGTAAGGATGGCGAGCCTGCCCTTAAAATCGGGCTTGTCCACGATGATGCGCCTATCGAACCTGCCGGGCCTAAGCAACGCCGGGTCGAGCACCTCGGGCCTGTTGGTCGCCGCGAGAATCACGACGCCCTTGGAGGAGTCAAACCCGTCCATTTCGGCGAGCAGCTGGTTGAGCGTCTGTTCGCGCTCGTCGTTGCCACCCATCATGTTGTTGCCGCGGGATTTGCCGATCGCGTCGATCTCGTCGATGAACACGATGCACGGGGCCTTCTCCACCGCCTGCTTGAAAAGATCCCTTACCCGGGAAGCGCCGACCCCTACGAACATCTCGACAAAATCCGAACCGGACAGCGCGAAGAACGGAACGCCCGCCTCCCCCGCAACCGCCTTGGCAAGCAGCGTCTTTCCGGTACCGGGCGGGCCTACCAGCAGCGCGCCCTTAGGCATTTTCGCGCCGATGGCAGCGTATTTTGTGGGGTTTTTCAAAAAATCGATGATTTCCTCGAGGGATTCCTTTGCCTCCTCCTGGCCCGCGACATCGGCGAAGGTAACCCCCGTCTCCTTTTCGCCGTAGATTTTTGCGGTGTTCTTGCCAAAGCTCATCGCGCCGGAGTTCATCCGCTTGGCGGATGCGCGCATGATCAAGCTAAAGAGGCCTATCAGCAAGACCGAGGGCAAGATGATGGAGATGATGAAGTTGATGAACGGGCTTTGCTGCTGCGGAATGGGCTTGGCGTATTCTACGCCCGCCCGCTCTAACCTATCGATTAGGTCGGGGTCGTCCATCCGGCCCACGACGTACTGCGCGGTGAACCTTTCGGGCACGGCCATCTGGCCGTCTTTTTCCTCCTTCAGGTCGTAGTAAATCCGATCGTCCTCCACCTGCACGTGCGCAACCGTTTTGCCCTCCAACGCGGCGATAAACTCGTTATACGGCACCGCCTTCGTGCCAAAGCCCGAAAGCATGCTCGTGAAGACGTTCAGAAGTGAAACCGCCATGAAGATCACGGCGGCGGCGATCAAGATTTTTTTGATATTTCCCCCGCCCTGATCGTTGTCCGGCTCGTTGGTAGGCATGCCGCGTCCCTCCGCTCTTGTATTTTATTGGTTTGCCCTGTAATTAAGCCGATTGTACGCTATAAGTAAGACGCAAAGGCGCTTTTCAGGTTAAAACATTTTGTCAGCCGATGATGGGAAAAGCATGTAGAAGAACGTTTCTCTTTTTGCCTGTTTTATTAAACATACAAAACCTTCTACATATTTGCAAAAATAATATAGGCGGGGAGAAGATACTTTCTCCCCGCCCTTTTGTAGGCAACCTATACTGTTACGGCCTGATCCGCCTTTACAAACGCGAGCTTGTCGCCCTCGACCACGGCCTGAATCTTTTCGCCGAATACAATCTTGCCCGCCAGGATCTCCTCGCTGAGCGTATCTTCCACCATGCGCTGGATCATCCTGCGCAGCGGCCTTGCGCCATACTCGGGGTCGTAGCCCTTTTTGCCTAAAAAGTCGACGGCCTCCTCGCCGATCGCAAGGTCGATATCCTGCTCCTTGAGCCTCTTGCAAACCTGACCGGCCATCAGGCCCGCGATCTTGTGAATGTCCTGCTCGCTCAGCTCGTGGAATACGATCAGCTCATCGACGCGGTTTAAAAACTCCGGCCGGAACGTGCGCTTGAGCTCTTCGAGCATGCGCTCCTTCATCGCCTCGTAATTGCGAGTGCTCTCCGCCGCGCTGCCGGGCGCTCCGGTATCCATAAAGCCAAGCGACGTGCGCTTTTTAAAGTTTGCCGCCCCGACGTTGGATGTCATCACCACCACGGTATTGCGAAAATCCACCACCCGGCCCTTGGAATCTGTGAGCCTGCCGTCCTCCATGATCTGCAAAAGGATGTTGAACACATCCGGGTGCGCCTTTTCGATCTCATCTAGAAGCACCACGGAATACGGCTTTCTGCGCACCTTTTCGGTAAG
>JAVBNW010000068.1:0-65852 GCA_031551255.1 Eubacteriales bacterium
TTTCATCCCCCGGACCGCGACTGAAAACGCTTGTGCGCGGGCATTTCCGGAGTTGTTTCGCCCGGTTTTCTTAAAATGGCGGCGGCCAAAGACCTTCGCCGCCGCCGTTATCCATATGCTGAGGGCACTCGCCTTTAATAGGCGAGTGCCCTCAGCGCGATGAAAAACCGTGATTTGTCATCGCGACATGCAAGTCCTTGAACTGACTTCGTCATTTCCGGCCGGACTTGCATACTAGCCGGTATGAGCCTGCGCACGGCGGTCGCGCTCCGGCTCTTTTTGGGCGGAGCCCCGGCCCCGCGCCCTGGGAAGAGCCGCGTAATGCAACACTTTTTCCGTTTCCTGCACTTTTCTTTTCCATTCTTGACTTTGTCATCAGGCTGAGGGCACTCGCCTTTGACAGGCGAGCGCCCCTTTTTCCGACAACTTATAACTCATATACAGGCACTTACCAAAATGGAGATTCCCAAAGGCCTCAGGCCCTTGGGCCGCCGGAGGCCTTCGTCGTAATCTTAGTTGCGCCCCGTCGTCGGCACCCAATAACGCCGCGTCAGCACGAACTTTCCTTCGACGGTATTCTCGATCACATCTTTAAGCACCCCGCCGTTTTTCTCCATCACGCGCGCGGAGGCGATGTTGTTGTCGTCGCAAGTGATCAGCGCCGGGTCGATTCCCAAATCTCTGGCATACGGCAGCGCCATAGCAAGCATGCGCGTGCCAAAGCCTTTGCCCCAAAGCGAGGGTCTGATAAAATAGCCGATGTGCCCGCCGTAGCGCTCGAGCGCCTCGGTAAGCCTGTGGCGGATGGAGAGCGTGCCCGCCCAGTCGCCGCCCTCAGCCAGCCAGAGAATGGTATAGGGGACATAGCCGGACGGCAGGCCTATGCCCGCGCGGCAATTCTGCATATCGCGCACCAGCGTTTTGGACCAAGCGTGGTAATCGTCCGCCTTGTGCGCGCCGTTGATCGCGGCACCGCACCGCTCGATCTCCCGGCAGCCATCCCGGTAGCTTGCAAGCAACTCCTCGCACGGAAACGCCAGCCTGAGCTCATCCATACGGAATCTTCCCTTCAACCGCCCATCTTACTCGCGCCTAAGCTTCGCCGCCACATCCGCAACGGCCGCTTCGATGTCTTCTACGGGCGCGGTGGTCTTGACGGATTTGTCGCGCGTAACGATTTCCACAACGCCGTTATCCAGGTTGCGCTGCGACACGACCAGCCGAATCGGCACGCCCAGCAGATCGGCGTCGGCAAACATCGCGCCGGCGGCGACGGAGCGGTCGTCCAGAATCACCTCGTAATCCTTGCCAAGCCTCTTGTAAAGGTTAAGGCCCGTGTCGCGCACGATGTCAAGCGAGCTGTTGAGCATGCAAATGTGTATCTGCCACGGCGCGATGGCATAGGGCCAGATCGGGCCGTATTGGTCGTGCCTCGCCTCGGCGACGGACGCAAGCAAGCGGCCCACCCCTATGCCGTAGCAGCCCATGGTGGGCGTCTGCTGGCGGGCCTCGGCATCGGTATAAGTCATGTGCATGGCCTGGGTGTAGCGCGTGCCGAGTTGGAAGATGTTGCCTACCTCGACGCCGCGCCGGATGGCGAGCGGCTCGCCGCACAGGGCGCACGCGTCGCCCTCGTTCACCTTGGCCACATCCACATACGCCGCGGGCCCTACATCGCGCGCAATGCTAATGTTTTTAAGGTGGAAGCCCTCTTTGTTGGCCCCGCCGATCAGGTTCGTCTCACCCTTAAGCGAAGAATCAAAGATCACCTCAACATCTCCGGCATCCAACCCCGCGGGGCCGATAAAGCCAAAGTTCAGGCCGATGCCCTGCGTGTTGACGAGCGGAAACACCTCGGCGCCCACGGCGGCGCGCAGTTTGGCCTCGTTCACCTGCAAGTCCCCGCGCAGGAACACCAGCGCAACGCGCTCGCTGCCTTCCATCGCAAACACCGCCGCCTTAACGAGCTTATCGGCGGAGACGCCGAAAAATTTTGCCAACGCGTCGATATCGGTGACGCCGGGCGTCGCAATTTCCTCCAGGGGCGCCTGCGCGCCCGGGGCCTTCGCAAGCTTTGAAACCGCGGCTTCCATATTCGCCTTGTAGCCGCACTTGTCGCAAATCACGATCGAATCCTCGCCGCAATCGGCCAGCAGCATGAACTCATGGGCCACCTTGCCGCCCATCATGCCCGAATCCGAGCGCACGGAAACCGTTTCGGGGATGCCCGCGCGCGCGAAAATGCGCTCATAGGCCTTGTGAACCTCTTCGTAATACCGCTCCAAATCCTCCTGCGAGGTGTGGAACGAATAGCCGTCCTTCATCGAAAACTCGCGCACGCGGATAAGGCCGCCGCGCGGGCGGGGCTCGTCGCGGAACTTTGATTGGATCTGATAGATCATAAACGGATAGTCGGTATACGAGCGCGCCTCGGTGCGCGCAAGGTGCACGATGGCCTCCTCGTGCGTCATCGCAAGCACCATATCGTGATCGTTTCTATCCTTAAAGCGCACCAGCTCCGAGCCCACGCTCGCAAACCGGCCGGATTCCTGCCACAGCTCCGCAGGCAGCGCATACGGGGCGAGCACCTCCTGGCCGCCTACGGAATCCATCTCCTCGCGCAGAATGCCTTCAATTTTTAGTACCATGCGCCGTGCGGGCGTCAAAAGCGAATAAAGCCCGTTGCCGACATGGCGGATGTATCCGCCGCGCAGCAAAAACACGTGGCTGTCCAAGGTGGCGTCGGCGGGCTTTTCCTTATAGCGCTCGCCGAAGAGCTTGCTCATCAACATGCGAATCCCTACCCCTATCGTAATGCCGTTACGCGGGCCATTTTACCACAAATGGCCGCTCGTTGCATAGCCTGCGCATTTTGGGCGCATAACCTGTTTGTTGCTCAGCATACGATAGCAGGCAAAGGGGGTAGGCCCATGAGGCGACCGGGGTGGACAAGGCTGGACATCCGCGTTCCCCGCGAACTGCTGGCGGGGGTTGCGGCGCTTATCACGCTTCTATATTTGGCCGGGTTGCGCGCGCCATCGTCTGCGACCACTCCGAGCGAGTCGTACGCAGCGCCCCCCATCGGGCTTTCGGCGGAAGGCGAGGAGGCAGAGGGCGAACTTACGCCTCTGTTCGGCGCACCGGAAAGCGCCGAGGTATCGCGCGGCGCCGCCGTGCGGATGCATACGGATGTCGCCATTCACGTATATGACACCGCGAAGAAAAAAGTGGTGGAAATGGAGCTGGAAAGCTACATCCTGGGCGTTGTGGCGGCCGAAGTGCCCGCCGCCTACAATGCGGAGGCCATCAAGGCGCAAGCCGTCGCCGCGCGCACCTACGCGCTCAAGAACATCCGCGCGCTGGGAGGCTCGGGCTGTGGCAAGGATAAGCGCGCCGATATCTGCACGTCGCCCGCGCATTGTCAGGCCTACGCAAGCGAAGAAGACCTACGGAAAAAATGGGGCGGGGATTACGAACTATACTGGGGCAAGATCGTCTCCGCGGTGGCGGCGACGCGCGACGAGGTAATCGTCTACGACGGAAAGCCGATCCAGGCGTTTTTCCATGCGGTAAGCGGAGGGCGCACCGAGGATGCTCTGGCGGTGTTCAACATGAACCTGCCCTACCTCAAATCCGTAGAGAGCCTGGGTGAAGAAGGCGCGCCGCGCTACCGATCCAGCACCACGTTTACCCGCAAGCAGTTGGCGGATAAGCTGAACAAGGCCTATCCCAAGGCAAAGCTGAGCGCGGCTCGTTTAGAGGGACAGATCGAAGTCCTAAGCCGGTTTCAAAGCGGGCAGGTAGAGAAGGTGCGCATCGGCTCCACATCGGTCTCCGGCAGCGCGTTTCGACAGGCGACCGGCATACCTTCGGCAAACTTTTCGATCGGCTACGACGATAAAAGCGCGGTGATCTACACCAAGGGCTATGGGCACGGCGTGGGCATGAGCCAGGCGGGCGCCAACGCGATGGCTGCGGCGGGCACCGGGTACAAGGAAATCCTTGCGCACTATTATGCGGATACGCAGATCGAGCTGATCGGGGATCTGGTACGATAAAAAACGAAGGGGGCACGATGGCATAGGGCCCCGGCCGCTTCCCAAGCAGCGCAAAAACGCATATAATCGGCGCTAAGAATGTCTACACGAAACGGAGATGACGAAATGGCGACCGAACATGCGGAGAGCACATTTTGTGCGATCGAAACGCAACGGCTGTTGCTTCGGGACATGCGCGCATCCGACGCCGACGATCTTTACGAATACGCATCCGACGAGGAAACCGCGCGGTATATGATGTGGCCAACCTATACGAACAAGCGACAGGCTGAGCAATATACCGCCTCGCTAGCAGCCCAATATGGGAGCGATGCGTTGCCGTATTGGGCGATCGAATGGAAGGAGAGCGGCAAGATGATTGGCGGAATCAGCCTTGCGGATTACGACGCCGCCAACCTGTCCATCTCGTTCGGATATACGATCAACAGGGCGTTCTGGAACCGGGGCATCACCACGGAGGCGCTCGGGGTCGTAATCGACTTTGCGTTTTCTAAATTCGATATCGAGAGAATCGAAAGCCGCCATGTAAAGGAGAATGCCGCGTCGGGAAGGGTCATGTTAAAGTGCGGCCTACAATTTGAGGGAATCTTGCGGAAAAAGAGAATGCAAAAGGGCGAGCTGGTCGACCTTGCGTTTTACTCCATTTTGCGCGAGGAATGGGCGGCGGCAAAGCAGGCGGACGCCGTCTAGGCAAGTATTGAATGAAGGCCGACGGAAGCCTTCGGCGATCAAAGGGCATGATGCCCTTTGGAATCCCCATCCCGAGAATGCCTGCGCACAGACATTTGGGGGGGAAGTTCTTGCCCAGCTTCCTTCAAGAAGCTAGGCGCCGGAGGCCTTTGTCAGCCTTATCCTTTTATTCAGCGGTCGCCCAGCACCGCCAAGGGGAAAAAGCCGCTTACTCCGCCTTGACCGGCTCTCGTTCCACCCGTATAATAGAAAGATGAGCAAATTGGGCACACGCGCGCATAGGGTCGCGTCGGTCGCGCCGCGCTCCCCAGCAAAGCGGCTTGGGGTACGCGCGGGCGACGTTCTTGTGGCGATGCAAGGCGAGCCGGTGATCGACGAGATCGACTATCAGTTTTTTTCCGCGTCGGAAACGGTAGCGCTTGCCCTCGAACGGAACGGCGAAACCATCGCAATCCGCGGCAAAAAGGCCGAATGGGAGCCGCTTGGCATCGCATTCGACGCGCCGCTTACGGGCGCAACTCGCACCTGCGCAAACCGGTGCGTATTTTGTTTTGTCGATCAAATGCCTGCGGGCCTTCGCGAAACGCTGTATGTAAAGGATGACGATTGGCGGCTTTCGCTGCGCAGCGGGCACTACATCACGCTTACCAACATCGGCGATAGAGAATTTGCGCGCATGCTCGCGCGCCGGGCGAGCCCTTTGTACATCAGCGTACACGCCACCGATCCCGCCGCCCGCAGCCGCCTGCTCGGTCACCCCCGCGCAGACATCCTGCCCAGGCTTGCGATGCTTAAGGAGGCAGGGCTAAAATTTCACGCGCAAATCGTCGTGTGTCCCGGCTACAACGACGAAGGGATACTTACGCAAACCCTTGGCGACCTTATGGCTCTCCACCCGGCGGCGCAATCGGTTGCGCTGGTTCCCGTAGGCCTTACGAAATATCGCGAGAGGCTTGCGCCGATCGCATCGTTTGATAAGACATCGGCCGCGGCGCTGATTGAGCGGGCGGAGCAGTGGCAGCGACAATGCCTGCACGAGCTGGGCACGCGCTTTGTGTTTGCGGCGGACGAGCTATATTGCCTGGCTGAGCGCGAGCTTCCGCCCGACGATGCGTACGAACACTACCCCCAAATCGAAAACGGCGTAGGTCTGCTGCGCACGCTCGAGCAGGAATATCTCTATGCCCGGCAAGACATGCCGCCCGCTCGGCCGCGCAGCGTGCTCATCGCGTGCGGCGTATCCCCTGCAAACTTCCTTGGCGATATGATCGCGCGGCACCCCGTTCCCGGCGTGCAGGTCGAAGTTCTGCCGGTGGTCAACCGCTTCTTTGGGGAAACGGTGACGGTTACGGGCCTGCTCACGGGCCGGGATGTCGCTGATGCGCTGCGCGGGAGACGCGCGGATGAAGTGCTTATATGCTCATCCATGCTGCGCTCGGCGGACGAGCCCGTGTTTTTAGATGACATGACCCTGGACGCATTGCGAGAGGACACCGGCCTTGCCGTCCGCCCCGTGGGATGCGACGGCTCGGATCTTCTGTGCGCGCTCGCCGGTTAAGTTTTAGGGCGTGTCCCTAAAGTCACCGCGATGCAGATTGTGGTCGGTTTTTCGGCGGATCAAAGAGTTTCGTCGGTTTTCTTCGGCAGGGGGCTCGCAGGTGGTATGCGTACCCGCCCGCGAGGCGCAAAGCGCCGACAAGATGCCGCAAGATGCGCGCGCAGGAGTTTAGGGACACGCCTTAGTCTAAAGGAGGAACCTATGAAACCATTGGTAGCCATCGTCGGCCGCCCGAACGTGGGCAAGTCGACCTTCTTTAACAAAATGATCGGCGCAAAGGTGTCCATCGTGGACGACCAGCCCGGCGTGACGCGCGACAGGGTGTATGGCGACTGCGAGTGGCAGCGCTATCACTTTACGTTGATCGACACCGGAGGAATCGACGTCGCCAGCGAAGACCCTTTATTTCAACAAATGCGAAGGCAAGCGGGCATCGCGATCGAAACCGCCGACGCCATCTTGTTTTTCGTGGATGGGCGCGAGGGCGAAACCGCCGCCGACCGCGAAGTGGCCGATCTTCTCAGACGCTCGGGCAAGCCTACGCTGCTGGTGGTGAACAAGATCGACAGCAAGGCGCTGGAAGGCGAGGCGACGGACTTTTACTCGCTGGGCATGGGAACCCCCATGGCGATTTCCGCGGTCAACCTGCTGGGGGTAGGCGATCTTCTCGAAGAACTGTGCGCGCTGCTTCCCGACCCGGATGCGCCCGAGGACGACCCGGATCGCATGAAGGTTGCGGTGGTGGGCCGCCCCAACGTGGGCAAATCTTCGCTGGTGAACCGGCTACTGGGCGAGGAAAGGGTGATGGTATCCGATATCGCGGGCACCACGCGGGATGCAATCGACACGCAGTTTCAAGATGAGGAAGGCCGCCCCTATACCATCATCGACACGGCGGGAATCCGCCGCAAGGCGAGGATTGACGACGGAACCTTGGAACGCTACAGCGTCATCCGCGCGCTGGCGGCCATACGCCGCTGCGACATCGCGCTGATGATGATCGACGCTCAGGACGGCGTCACCGAGCAGGACCAGCGCATCGCGGGTTATGTACAGGACGAGGGCAAGGCCTGCATCATCCTGGTGAATAAATGGGATTTGCCCGAAAAGGAAACCGGCACGCTGGAAAAGTATGCTCTCAAGGTGCGGGGAGATCTTAAGTTTCTTGCCTACGCGCCGCTTTTGTTCATTTCGGCGCTCACCGGCCAGCGAGCGCACCGCATATTGCCCGAGGTGGCGCGGGTAATGCAGAACGCCACGCGGCGCCTTACCACAGGCGTGCTCAACGACGCGCTGCGCGACGCGATGGCCATCAACCCGCCACCCACCGACCGGGGCCGCAGGCTGCGCATCTACTACACCACGCAGCAGGGCGTCAAGCCGCCCTCGTTTCTGCTCTTTACAAACAACCCCGAGCTCATGTATCCTCCTTATGAGCGCTACCTCGAAAACCACTTCCGCAAGACGTTTGATTTAGAGGGTACGCCCATTCGGTTCTTCTTGCGTGCGCGAGACGAAAAGGAGGCCTGACCGTGGCGTCGGTGGAGATTCTCAAATGGGTTTTTGTCGGGCTTGCGGGCTATTTTCTGGGCAACTTCCACACCGGCATCCTCATTTCCAAGGCGATTGCGCACCAGGATGTGCGCAGCCAGGGTTCGGGCAACGCGGGCACTACCAACATGTTCCGCATGCTAGGCATGAAGGCGAGCCTGCTTACGCTGGTGGGCGATATGCTCAAGGCGGTTTTGGCAAGCCTTATCGGCCTTTGGCTGCTGGGCGAATACGGTGCACTGCTGGGCGGCGCGCTGTGCACCGCCGGGCACAACTGGCCGGTGCTCCTTAAGTTTAAGGGCGGCAAGGGCATCGCGTGCACTGCGGGCACGCTGCTGGTTACCGAGCCGATCGTGGCGCTAATCCTTTTGCCGCTTTCGCTGGTGGCGATCCGCATCATCGGCATCGTCTCGGTGGTGTCCATAGGCGCGGTCAGCATAGCGCTTGCGATGACGTTTGTGATGAAATGGGGCAACTGGCCGTACATCGTCTATATTGTAGCGCTGTGGGCCATGGCGATCTTTTCGCACCGCGCCAACATCAAGCGTTTGATTGCCGGAACTGAAAAGAACAACCGCCTGAATTTCAGCAAAGAGAAGAGTGAAAAAAGGGGCGCCTGATAAACGGCGCGGGTGGTGGTGGTACGCACCCCCCGTAGGCCTTCCGCCGGGGAAACACGACGAGGAGCACACGACGCCCGGTTAGCAAAAACGCAAGGAAGCTAAAATTGCTTGTTACGAGGCGATTCTAGTCGCCCACTTCGCCGCACATTCTTACAGTTCGCGAATACCGCCGCTATCGCCGGTCGCTCACGGGCCTTAAGCGTGCTGGTTTGTGCCTCCGGCACACACGGCTCCGGCCACTGGCGGGCGATTTCATTTGGAGGGCTTGACCCCTCGGGTTACAATGGTCGCCTTGCGGCGCCGCGCTTGCGACGCCCCCTTGTTCACTGGCCCTCAAAACCTCCTAAAGAACGCAAGCTGCCGAGGTTTTTGATAGACTATAGTCGGCCAACTTCAAAAACGGGGCAGGCGAGCGAGAGATTTTTTCGCAGGGTAAGGAGGCGTAAGGAAGCGTAGCCGGCAGCTACGCTGACTGGAGCTCGCCGCTGCCATGCGCAAAAAGATCTGCTCGAATGCTCTACTTTTGGGGTTGGTCGACTATAAAACGCCTGGTTGTATAGCAAAGAAGGAAGGTGCGCTTAGCCCCTTCCTTTTGCTTTAACTCGTCTTCACACGACCCGGACGTCGGCATCCCATGTGAACATCTGAGCTAACGCCTGCGCTTCTCCATGAAAAACGCACAATCGTCGTCTTTCACATAGCCGCATGCTTCGTAAAGCCCTATGGCGCTGTCGTTGCCAATGCCCACATACAGCCGCGTGCCCAAGGCGGAAAAATCTTCCGCCAGCGCATCCGCCTTTTCCATCAGCGACCTGGCGATGCCCCTTCCGCGGCAAGAGGGATGAACCCACAGCTCGTCGACAAACATGTAGCCCTTTCCGTTGGTCCTCCCCACCTTGGGAAGATAAGCAATGGAGATCCACCCCACAAACCTTTCTTCGACTTGCGCGGCATACACAAACAGGTTGGGGTTTTTCAGGGTTTCGTAGACCGGGGCATAATCGCACTGCATGCGATCCTCTTCGGTCTGCTCGCGCCCATGGACTCTATGAAACACCATGGCGTCAAACTTTTCATAGTTGGATCTTAGCACCCTGACGATTGCATATTCGCCGTTCATAGCCGCTCCTCGCGCGCAACGCGCCATATTTCTTCCGCCGTATCTTCGATGGACCGGTGCGTCGTATCGATCACATGTGCGCGCAGTGCGCGGTATTTCGCCATGTCGTCCGGATGCTCTATCTTGCCCTCGCTCCTATTCCCCGCCCTGAGGCGGTTTACATGCTCTTGTTCTTCGCATACAAGGGCAATTTTCACCAATTCATAGTTTGCGCAGGAGATTTGCTCCGTTACCAAATCAAACATAAAGTCTCCGTTCATAAGCCAGCTAAAGAGGATGATTTCGGTGTTTTCATCTTGCAGATAGCCGTCTAAAATATAGCCGAACGCTTTTTCCGCATATCGCTTCTGCCGCTCCGTCTTGCCTGGATAGGGGTTTACCATCCAGCACCAATCCCCATCCAGCCACGCGCAGCCCTTGAGCGCATGAAACAAGTGCGAACATGCGGCTGTTTTTCCAACGCCGGCAGGCCCAGCCACCATCACGAGCTTTTTCATCCAAGCCTCCAAGTTTACCAATGGTACTTTCCGGACTTCACTCCCTCAAGCAATTCCAGTTGCCTGCCCCGGTCGGGGATTTTCACTCTTTTTTCCACGGCATCGCATAGGGCTACATAAAGCTCCGGCCTTCTTTCCCCGCTAAGTCGCTCCGTCACATCGCCAATCCCGGTCAAACCAGCGTTGAAGTACCAATCCGGCTGCACTTTTTTATCGTCAAGGTCGATTTGCTTCGTAACGATAACATTTCTTTCAAAGCCGGCGTCGGCAAGCACCTGCCCCCAGCGATCGATCACACTGCTTTTTCCGGCGCACTGATAGCCGTAATTTTTAGAGGTTACAAGATAGACGCCGTTGTCGTTTGCCCTGGTCCTGAGCGTAGCCTCCCCGATGGCGTCGTACCAGTTGTACCCGAATGTAGGGTGAAAGATGACCTCGGCGCCCTTTAAGGACAAAACTCGGACGGTTTCCGGAAACATCATGTCGTAACAAATGCATATGCCGATCTTCCCAAAGTCCAGCTCGAACACATCCAAGCTGTCTCCGGCCGCGCATTGCCACGTTTCGTTGGCGGGCAGGTGCGTCTTTCGATATTCGCCGACGATCCGCCCCTTCCGGTCGAAAATCGCCGCAATGTTATAAACATATCCGCCGTGCTCTTTAAGATAGCACCCTATCACATACATGGAGTATCTCTTCGCAATCTCCGCAAAAGCCGCCTCCATCAGCGGGTGCGAAAACTTAACGAGCTGTGGAAATATGTTCGCAGCCGAAACATCCAGCGCAAAGGCCGACAGCACGGAGGCGTCCTCGCAGGTCGATACAATGTCGCAGCCCTGCTCGCCCGCCTCGTCAAGTAGTTTAGTCGTTATGGCAAGCTGCTTTTTTACATAGTTTTCGACGATGGCGGCGGGGTCGTTTACATACCCTTCCGAAACGGGCGAATACATCTGCGGAATGCCGATCAATGCCGGCTGTATGGCCGCTACCTTGACGTTTCTCATGCTCGCCCTCCATGTTGTTCATTTCACACAGCGAACGTCCGATTGGCGGACGCCCGCTCAGCGCGATGACAAGCTTAGGTTTGTCATCGCGCTATGCAAGCCCTTCAAATGACTGCGTCATTTGCGGCCGGGCTTGCAACCCAATCGGAATGAGCCTGTGCGCGCACAGGTCGCGCTCCGGCTCTTTTCAGGCGGGGCCTCGGCCCGCGCCCCGGAGAAGGAACGCATTATACAAAGCCTTCTCCGGTTTCTGCATCTTTCTTTTCCTCTATTGATATTGACTTTGCCACCGGTCTGACCGAACGTCCGATTGGCGGACGCCCGCTGAAAGTCCGTATGCGGCTTTCTGCCTGCGCCTATATAACCATGGCCGAATACCCGGTGCGGTAGCTCTCGCCGGGCTTCAAAATGCGTACATAGGGCTTATCCTCCATATTGCCGCTCTCGCCTTGAAGTGCCGGTATGCCGCTCCAGGGCTCCAGGCAGACGTACGGCGCATTTTTGCCGGGCGCGCTCCACACGCCCAGCGCGTCGAATTTGGGAAACGAAAAGAACACGCCCTTGCCGGTATCTTTATGTACGAGCTTCACCGAGCGGGAAGCAAGATTCGTCAGAATCAGCGCATCCTTTTCGTCGAAATACGCGTGCGTAAGCGGCAGGCGCATCCCGCCGGCCAGCGCGGGCAGGCGTTCCTTGCCGGTGATGATGCCCCCGCCGGGCGCAAGGGAATTCTCGCCGTCCTCGGCATAGGGGAATTCCAGCTCGTAATCCTCGAAGCGCTCGCCCTCGCGCATCGGGCATACAAAGCCGGGATGCCCGCCGATGCACATCGGCATATCCCTATCCGAGCGGTTGTCGACGACAAACGTAGTGGAAAAGCCCTTGACGTCGATCGCGTGCACGATATGCAGCGTGAACTGAAACGGATAGTTTGTAAGCGTTTCGGGGGTTTCCTCTATCGTCAGCTCGATAAAATCCTCGCCGATGCGCGCCTTTTGAAATTCCATCGCGCGCGTAAACCCGTGCTTTTTCATCGGGTACGGCTTGCCCGCGATGCGGATGGTATCCTCTACCGCCGAACCGACGATCGGAAACAACAGCGGCGAATGACTCGCCCACACCTTCGGATCGCCGTGCCAGATCATTTCCTTGCCGCCCGCCGGAACGAACGACGTAAGCTCGCCACCCGTGCTCCTGAATTTCGCGCGCGCGCCCTGGTAGCAAAGCTCAAACGTTTCCACGATAGACCCCTCCCTTATCTAAACCGGCACGATCGTCTCGCTGAGCAACCACACGCCGGTATCCAGCTGCGACCAATCGCCCTCGGTCTTGAGCACATGTACGGGCTGAAACTGACGAAGCGTTCCGATCCTTAGCTCGTCTCCCGGCGCCGCGTATACGTTTGCGCTGGGCACCAGCACGCGGTAGGCGAGCGCGTCGGGGACGGGCGGCGTAGGAATAGCCGCGTTGTCTTTTTGCACCGTCACCTCTACCTGAGCGATCGTGACGCCGATGCCGTTGACCACTTCCAGGCCCTGCTTGCCTTCGGAAAGCCCTTTGACTTTCATGCCCTCGATCGCATAGAAGCGATCAAAGCCCACGGGCTTAAGAGATACCCGCTTATCAGTATACGGGCCCGGCATCCGAACATCCATCGAGATCTCTTGCCCAACGCCCAGCTTCAGGCTGGTTCCGGGCCATATCTCGGCCACCATAGCGGGCCCCGCTTGCACTTGACGCCACAGCACGCTGATGCGCGGGCTCTCGTAGATCGCATCTTCCGTTTCGATGGCGATGTTGAGCGCAAGAATCGCAGGATCGATCAAAATGTCCAAATCCTGCGGGCCGCTGAGCTTAAGGTCGGTCTGCGAAGGGTCCAAAAGGCCGTCCGGGTCGACATCCCTCAAATAGGCCAAATTCCCCTTCGCGGGAATCGGTTCGCCCGATTCAGTAACAAACGTAAACGCGAGTTTCGCCTTGCCGGTAAGCGCCTGATCGCAGTCGATCAGCAAAATGCCGTCGGCATAGGTGGCGTTCAGGCGGCCGTCGTTGCCTCCCTCAGGGTTGCCGACCAGCACGCGCAGAGTCTTTACGGGCTTGTCCGCAGCGCTGGAGGCGGCGGCTCCCACCGGGAACGCAAACAAACACACCGCCGCAAAAAAGGCGATCGCTTTCTTCATCCAAATCAACTCCTGTCGTCTCTTTCCATTCGTTCATTAAACTGGAACGGTATCAAGAAAGTTGCGTATAGGAGCCTAGGGCCTGCTCGCATCATTGGAAATGCCAAATTCCGAGACGATTTTGCGCTAGGCATGGCGCAAGAAAGGACGCCCTTTCGGCGCAAATGCCGATAGCTGCGGCAGGAGCGCAAACAAGCCTAACCGATGCGCGAAGGGCAATAGATCATCGACGCCGTGCCCAAAACCGCGTACCTGGCGGGTTCCTCGCCGAAGCCGTGCTCGGAAGGCCCGGAATCGGCGGTTCCCGCCATCAGTTTCCCGCACAGGGCGATCATATCCCGAATGGTCGCAAGCGTCACGGGATTATATCCTTTCTCGCCGGGTTTACCCGCCTGGCTGATGTGCCCGGGCCAAAATGTCGGGCGCTCCATGCCTTGCAATTTTATCTGAAAGCCTTTGAGCTCTTTTTTATAGTCCGCCACGCTCAGCGCATAGGGCACCTGCATCCATACGCCGACGCCCGAGCCGATCGCATCCCCGGTGTATACCATGCCGTTGTTTTTTTGGTGAAGCGCGATGGAGCCCGGCGTGTGCCCGGCCACGAGCATCGCCTCCACCTCGAAGCCGCCGCCCAGGTCGATCACCTGGCCGTCGCAAAGCGGGGTGATCCTATCGGGCAGCACCTCGCGGCCCTTCATATCGTCCGCAAACATCGCGTTCATGCGGGGCAAAATGGCGATGTCCTCGGGATGCATGTAGATCACGCTGAACGATGCGGCGTGCAAGTAGTGATCCCCGTGCGCATGGGTAACCGCCAGTTCGACCGGCAACTTGGTAAGGCTTCGAATCACCGAACCCAAGTCCCCCGCGCCGAAGCCGGTGTCGATCAGTAGCGCCTTATCCCTACCCTCTATTAAGTAACAAGTCGAATCGGACGAATCCTCGATCGACCATACGCGCGGAGCGATTTCGTACACTTCGTATTCCATGGTGTCTTTCGGCGGCATGCGCTCGCCCTCCTTTTGCTGTAAAAGCCATGCTTTGCACCTAGCGGCGCCCTTAGGCACGCCGCTTTGTCGGCACATCCAAAACGTTCTGCATTTGGCCCCGGCATTCCTGCGCCGCGGCCTTGACAAGCCGTGCGGGCGCAGGTACGATAGAAATATGAAGAAGCAGGAAAAAGCGCTTAGGATCAATCCCATCGACGACGTAGCCGTCGCGCTTACCGGCCTTGCGGCGGGCGAGACGGCCGCAGGCGTTTCCGTGCTGGAGGCGATTCCGGCCGGCCATAAGTTTGCGCTCAGGTCCATCGCAAAGGGCGAGCCGGTGCGCAAATATGCTTTCCCCATCGGCCGGGCCAAGAAGGACATCCCCGCCGGGGCGTGGGTGCACACCCACAACGTGGAAACCCTGCTTAAGGGCACGATTGGTTACGAATATCACCCCCATCCTGCGCCGCTTCCGCCGCCCCGGGATGCTTATTTTCAGGGTTATCGGCGCGCTGACGGCCGCTTTGGCACGCGCAACGAGCTGTGGATCGTGCACACGATAGGCTGCGTTAACCGCTCGGCCGAGGCGATCGCGCGCGAGGCCTCGCGGCTGTATGGCGATAAGGTAGACGGCATTTACGCGTTCCCCCACCCGCTGGGTTGCGCACAGATGGGGGCGGATCTTCAAAACGCCCGCGATGCGCTGCTCGCGCTCGCCCGCCACCCCAACGCGGGCGGCGTGCTGGTGCTGGGGCTCGGGTGCGAATACATTCAGATGGACGAATTTAAGGCTTCTTTGAAAGATTACAATACCGACCGGTTCCGGTTTTTAGTTTCGCAGGATGTTGAAGATGAAGTTGCCGAAGGCGTCAGGCTCATCGGCGAGCTCGCCGAAACCGCCGGGAAGGACCGCCGCGAGCGCGCGCACATCCGCCATCTGGCGATAGGCCTTAAATGCGGCGGGTCGGACGGCCTGTCCGGCGTTACGGCAAACCCGCTGCTGGGCTCGTTTTCCGACAGGCTGTGCGCGGCGGGCGGCACGACATTGATGACTGAGGTTTCCGAAATGTTTGGAGCGGAAGGGCTTTTGATGAACCGCTGCCAAGATGAAGCCACGTTTGACAAGGTCGTTCACATGATCAACAGCGTGAAGGAAGAGTACATTGCGAGCGGGCAGGTAATTTACGAAAACCCTTCGCCCGGCAATAAGGCGGGCGGCATCACCACGCTGGAGGATAAATCCCTGGGCTGCACGCAAAAGGGCGGTCTTGGGCCGGTGTGCGATGCGCTGCCGTACGCGCGCCATTTTGAAAAGCAGGGGCTTAATCTGGTTACGTCCCCAAGCTTCGATATGGTATCGGTTACCTCGCTGGCCCTTGCCGGCGCGCAGCTCGTGCTGTTTACCACCGGGCGCGGAACGCCCTACGGGGGGCCTGTGCCTACGATCAAAATTTCCACCAACTCGCCGCTCGCCAAGAAGAAGCCGGGCTGGATCGATTTTGACGCCGGACGGCTCGTCGAAACCGGAGACCTTGACGTGATGTCGGAAGAGTTTTTTGATTACGTGCTTAGCGTGGCGTCCGGCGAGCCGTGCGCGAACGAGCGCGGCGGATACCGCGAAATTACCATCCATAAAACAGGCGTAACTCTATAAACCCAGCCTGCAAAGGGGGATAAGCACCATGCGCTTTCTCGACGAGGATTTTTTGTTGGAGGGCTTAACCGCCCGCGCGCTGTATCACGAGGTAGCCGAGGATTTGCCGATCATCGACTATCACTGCCACCTAAGCCCGCGCGAGATCTTCGAAAACAAGCCCTACCCAAGCATCGGGCAAATGATGCTGGGCGGGGATCACTACAAATGGCGGGCCATGCGGGCATGGGGCGCTTCCGAATCCTCCATCTGCGGCGCGGATGACGACTTTGACAAATTTTTCGCGTTCTCCTCCACGCTTTCTTGCGCGCAGGGCAACCCGCTGATGCACTGGACACATTTAGAGCTCAAGCGGGTATTCGGCATCGAGGAAACCCTCTCCCCCGCCACCGCGCGGGATATCTTCGATCGCGCCGGCGAGCAACTCGATAGGGACGACCTGCGCCCCCGCGGGCTGATCGAAAAGTTCGACACGCGCATCGTGTGCACGACCGACGACCCTGCAGATAGCCTCGCCTACCACGAGGCGCTCGCGAAGGAGAGCCTGCCGTTCCGGGTGTTCCCGGCGTTCCGGCCCGATAAGGCGATGAAGATCCGCGATGCGGGCTTTCCTACCTATGTGCGGGCGCTGGGCAAGGCGGCGGGCGTGGCGATACATAGTCTGAGCGGCCTTATGGATGCACTCGAAATGCGCCTGATCGCATTTCACGAATTGGGCGCGCGCGTTTCCGACCACGGCCTGGACGACTTTGATTTCATCCGGACCGACGCCTCCACCGCAAGCCGCATCTACCGCGAGGCGATGGCGGGGCGCTCGGTCAGCGCCTACGACTTTTTGCGGTTCCGCAGTTTCCTGCTCACGTGGCTCGGCGCGCGCTATGCCGAGCGCGGCTGGGTGCAACAATACCACCTAAGCGCGCTGCGCAACAACAACACGCGGATGTTCCATGCATTGGGGCCGGACACGGGCTTTGACTCCATGGACGACGTCTCGGTCGCAAAGCCGCTATCCCGCCTGCTCGATGCGATGGATACGAGGGGAGAATTACCCAAGACGATCCTGTATTCCCTCAACCCCAACGACAACCACACCCTGGCGGCGATGATCGGCAACTTCCAGGGGACGGAGCGCGGCAAATTGCAATGGGGCTCGGCCTGGTGGTTTAACGATCAGCGCGACGGCATGGAGGCGCAGCTGCGCACGCTGGGCAACCTGGGGTTGCTGGGGTGCTTTGTGGGCATGCTCACCGATTCGCGCTCGTTCGTATCCTACACGCGGCACGAGTACTTCCGCAGGATCTTCTGCAATCTGATCGGCAAGTGGGTAGACGCGGGCGAGCTGCCCGGCGATCCGGAGCCGCTGCTCACGCTGGTGGAGGACGTATGCTTCCACAACGCGATACGCTACTTTAGTATGGCCGCGCCCGAGGCGGACGCGCCATGAGCACGGCGCGCCTCATCACCAAAGAACAGGCGCGGCGCGCGTTGCTTTCGCACCAGGGGCTGTGGCCGCCCCGCTCCATGCGCGGCTGGCCGGACGCAAGCGCATTTTTTGCGCGCGTAGGCTCCATGCAGTTCGATCCGGTGGATGTCGCCGGCATCAGCCCGGAGATATCGCTGTGCGCGCGGGTGCGCGGCTTTCAGCGCAGGCACCTTGGCGATTGGCTGTACAAGCAGCGCTTTTTGTGCGACGTGTGGGACAAAAACGCGTGCGTCGCCCGCGTGGAGGACAACCCGTACTTGCTGGCGCACAGCATGGGCGTCGATTGGGGCTGGCGCGTGCGCAACAGGGATCAGGACGGCGTAGGCGCCGTGCCTGCCGTGCGCGAAAAATTGCGTACGGAAGGGCCATTGAGCACGGCCGCCTTCCAAAAAGATCCCGCGATGCGCGAAGCCCTTGCGCACATGGTGAAAACAGGCGAAGTGGGGATCCATCACCGCGAGGGCAGGCGACGTTTTTTCGACCTGACCTTAAAGCTTATGCCCGAAGAAGCCTGCAGGCCCGTGGCGTGGACGCAATCGGAGCAGGCGGATTGGCTCGCGCTTCGCCGCATCGGCGCGGTAGGGTTTTTGTGGAACAAGCGCTCGGACGCGCTGCTGGGCATGAACCTCTCTCCCGAGGAAAAGCGGGAGGCATTTGAACGACTCGCGGCGGACGGCCGAATCGTTCCTATGCAAGTGGAAGGCATCGGCGAGACGCTGTACATGCGCGCGGGCGATGCGGACATGCTGGAAGCTCCGGAAAAACCGGCCAAAGCGGCTCTGCTCGGCCCGCTTGACAACCTTTTGTGGGATAGAATCCTCATTGAAAAGCTATTCGGCTTCACCTACCGCTGGGAGATCTACATACCTGATGAAAAGCGGCAGTACGGCTCCTACACTATCCCGATGCTGTACGGCGACCGCTTCATCGGCAGAACACAACTTTCCAATACAAACGGAGAACTGGCGGTGCGCAGGTGGTGGGCGGAAGAAGGCGTAAAACCCACCAAGGCTATGCAGTGCGAGGCGCACGCCGCGCTCGCGGCGCACGCCGGCATGCTCGGATCGAACTATCAACCGATTGATTTGTGGTAAAAGTATAGCATTGCCTAGCCTAGCAGAAACCGAACCCACGCGGTATTCCGGGGCAGGGAACACGGCGTGGCATCGTTGCCGCCACCGGGAGTGGCTGCGCCCCCGCCCGGAAAACTCGTTGGCCCCAAAACGCCTTGCGAGGATGCGATTCGAAGGCGAATGCCCAAGAGCGGAGTGCGCTCTTGGGCATTTCTCGCATGATGCAGACGACTCCTCTCTACCGCGCCGTTTGATTCACAAAATCGACTTCATACCGGCCCGCGCCGAACTGTTTCTCGTGGTCGATGATGATGCCGTTCGTGAGGCGGATGCGCAGCAGGCACGTGTTTTGGTCTTCCTCGTTGGTGTGGCCGTTATCGTACCATTTGGCAAACGCGGCGCGCAGTTTCTTCATCATTTCCGCATTTTTCTCATCGCGCACCCAGCCCAAGTTCTCGCCGATGCCGTGCCCGGTAAACCAAAACGTACATACGGCAACCTTGGGATTAGCCTCAATATGCCTCATTTTGGTGGATAGCGCGTAGGTCACGGTATAGACCGCGCCGTCCTCATAATAACCATCCACAAAGCGGACCTCATGACTTTCGCCGTTTACGGTTGAGATCGGCCAAAGTTCGTCTTTTCCGTATCGTTCTGCCATAATTTTGATTGCGTCGTCGTACATGCTCATGGTTACCCCTCCGATTCAATTGCTATTTTCTCGTTGCCTAAAAGGAATCCACAGTTCCATGTAGGGGGTTTCGGGCTGGTCTTGGTAATACATCTCCGGAAAAAAGCCGTCCGCAATTAATCCGTGATTCTTGAGCCAACGCCTTGTATACTTCATCGCCTTGCCCAACGCTGAACTCGTCAACTGCTCAATAGTCTCCGCCTCAAATCCGCAAACGACGTATTCCCTTGCGGGAAGTTGCCAACTTGCAAAACGGGTGCTTTCCTCGCCGTGCTCCACCTCCGCCCCGGCAAAATACGTGGTATAGCCTTTGGGCGCGTCGCCGCGATAGCACACGCCAATACGGCGACCGCCTGGCAGGCATGGAATGTCTTGACGAACGCTGAAAAACCTGTTCCAAATCTCGTTGGGCATGGCAATGCCGGGCCTTTCGCCGAGCATCTTGCCCTTCTCGAAAGTGATATGCCCCGCTACGCCGAGGAAATCGACTGGGGCCGCAAGCGCCTTTCGGTTCATCTCCAGCACCAATCCATCGCTGATCAGCGGCACGCCCTCGTCGACCATAACGTAGCTTAATAGTAGATCGGGCTTGTCAAAATTGTTGAGGCCGACGGGGTTTAACCGGTACTGCGCCGGGGTGATGCCGTAAGCATCCTTAAAGGCCCGTGTAAAGCTCTCATGACTGCCAAAGCCGTATTCCACCGCGACATCGATGATGCGGTTGTGCGTATTGCGCAACGACGCGCAGGCTCTGGCGAGGCGGCGCAGTTTGATATATTCCCGCACCGGCCTTTTGACCAAACGCGCAAACAACCGCTGATAGTAAAACAGCGACAGCGCGGCGATTTGCGCCAGTTCCTCGATTTGAATCTCCTCGCCGATATGGCTTTCCATATGGTTCAGGGTCTTCTGTATGGCTTCCCACGCGTGCATCGAACGCACCCCTTTGTAGGCAGGATACTAAAAACGACGTGCAAATGCTTGATCGCGTCTGCTCTTTTTTGCAAATACACGGCATATGGCGCCTTCCAAAGTTTCAGGAGACGTTTCGCATGCGATGTTCCCCATACTGAAATCGGAACTATCGTGACCGGACCTTAAATCTATCGCATTGTTCGCGCCACCGATACAGCCAGGTAAGCTGATCGTCCAATTCCTCGTCGCTCAAGCAGTCGGCGCCGAAGATCTCCATAACGGTTGCCTGGGTGGCAAAGTGCTGCACCGCGATCAGATCGCAAAAGGCGTCGATCTCAATTTGGCTAAGCGCGTTGTATTTCAGGTACTCGGGCACGAACCTGGAAAGCACTTGACGGGATCTTTCGAAGTTGCGCCCGTCAAATTTAAAGTATTCCGTCATGTCGCAGATCAACGCCGGATCATACATCGGAAAACCTTCGCACGACGTATCAAAATCAAGCACGAATAACCTGCCGTCAGGCGCTTTGTGGATGTTTCCGCTGTACATATCGCCATGGCAGAACCCGCGCGGCAAATGCTTGATCTTTTCCCACAGCGCCTCCCCGTAGGCAAAAAACTCACCCGCCCTGGGATACTGCCGCTTCCTCAAAATATCGATATACCTGCCGATGAAAAACTGCTTGTCCCGCTTGACGAGCTCGCCGGTATATCCCTTCATGGCACGATGAAGCCCGCCCACCAACGCGCCGATCGCCTCCGCGTCCTGCTTAGGATTCACCTCGCCGCCCTCAATAAATTCATACAGCACCAACACGCCGTCGTCTACCTGCGTGTACGGCGCATTTTGCCGGTTGAAGATGATCGGCGGCACGGGGAAGTTGCTCTTTTGCAAAAACACCTGCATATCCACGGCTCGAAGCGCCGTATCCAGGAACGCACTCTTCAATGCGCGCAAAAAGTACTTTTCATGTTGTGAAAACACCGCATAGGCAGCGCTGCCCATGTCGCGCAGCAGTTCGAGACGGTCGGCGCGTATGGGATAGTTCGTGTTGAGAATCTCAAGGATGCCTTCCATAGTCAACCCTCGCAGAACATATTCTCCGCGCCGTCATTATACGTGCCGCCGGAAAAGAAAGCAATGAATCTTGCCATGTGCGTTTGCCCGCGTAGGTTTTGCCCTTACCACCACATCGGTTTCACTTTGCCAAAAAAGGCGCGCCCCGGGAACCTTTGCCTCCCAGGGCACTGTACGCGGCGCAGCCATGCCCCTATTCCGGCATTTCCTCTTCTTTCTCGAGCGCCTCCTCGAGCGCTTCAACGCGCAGCTTAAGCGCATCCACCGCAAGCTCCATGGCGATAAGCCTCTCTTCGGTGTCCGCAGAAAATTCGCGGAGTACCGAAGGCGCGGTTCTACGCTCCATCACAACCACCGCCTCAGGCTGCGCGGCTTCTTCGGTGGCCGGGGCCGATTCCGCCGCATCCTGCGAAACCTTTGCGGGAGGCCCGAAGGCGTCGAGGGATTGGCCGGGCAGCTCGCGCATCGAAACGGCGTCTGCCTGGCGTTGTTCGGGTATGTACGGCAGGTGAACTCTCGCAAGCTGCAGGCTGCTCCTTTGGAACGTGCGCGAAGGCGCCGCCTGTGGGATGACGCCGGGCTTTACAACCGTGGCGGGCCGAGGCGCATCCAAGTTCAATCCTTGCACGTTGATCTGCATGAAAAAACCTCCCTCTATCGACAGTTGCCATATTCTATGCCGTATAGAAAAGAGTTGCCATTGCGCATCCTCATCTCCCGTAATAGGCGCCAATTTTCCCCCGCTATTCTTCCCGGGGATCGATGAGCAGCGGGCGGCCGAGCGTGGGGATGGTGGAAAAATCCCATATCACGCCTGACCATCCGGCGGCCTGCATGGCCGCGGCGAGGTTGCCCTGCGTCACCGTTGCGCCATCCTTTAAATTTGCTCCCGGCGTAGGCGTGACCGGTACGCCGCCGCGCGTAAGCGAAAGAGTGTTCACGGCGCTGTTATTGCTCAGCGCAAGCGCAAACGCGCTGGCTGCCACGCGCCCCACCACGCTGGAGCCGCCGGCGGCAACAAGCGGGTTGAGCGCAAAGCACGCGCTCACCGGATTGGGCACGCCGCCGGAACCCGCCGCCACCACGCCCCCGGCCGCCAGCGCGGCGATCATAGTGCCCGAGGCATAGCACCTGATGAGCGAGCTTCCCTGCGAAATAGCCTGCGCCATCCCCGCTGTGTTTCCCGCGCTTTGACAGTTACCAGAGGCATAGCAATTAAGAGCGCTGGATGCGGAAGTAAAGTTGCTGACAAAGGCGCCCGCGCTGCTGCCCGTTGCCGTTACCGAGCCGGTGGCAAAGCAGCGCTCGAAAGCCGTGTCGAAAGCCGCCCCGATGAAACCCGCTACGGAAGTTCCAGAGCCGTTTACGTTGCCCCTGGCGTAGCAGGCGGTACACTGAGACGACGTCGCATCGCCGATCAAACCGCCGACGTTGGAGCGTCCGCTTGCGCTGCCCGTTGCGTAACAACTTTGGCACAGCGCGCTCAAGGCAGATCCGATCAAACCTCCGATCGAAGTGCCGCCCGAGGCTGTGGAGCCCACAGCGGAACCGGTGGCGAAGCATGAGGTAAAGGCTATGGCGTTTGCCGCAGTGCTCAAACTGCCCACCAGCCCGCCTACGAACGATACGGCGCTCACCCGGCCCGTTGCGGAGCAGTTCGTTATGGCATGTGAAAAGGCCGCTGAAGCGACCGTCAAGTCGCCGATCAAGCCCCCGGCACGGCTGCTGAAGGGCACCAGTACATCGACCGCGGCGCTGCTATTCATTATGCTTCCCTCGTGCAGCCCGCCCACCAGGCCGCCGAACGGCCGGGCCAGCGACGTTGCGGCGCTCGTATCGGAAATCGAGCCCGACGGCACGGCGCACTGGGCGATCGTAGCATGTTCCGCGTTGCCGATCAGCCCCCCCACATACTGAAAGCCGCTGATATCGCCGCTTGCGACGCAGCCCGATATGTCGCACAGGGACGGATCCCGATCCGGATTCCCGCCGACGAGGCCGATCAGCCCGCCCACAAAGGCGCCGCCGCTTACCGCTACGGTGGCGATGCAGCGCTGTACAGATTCGGCGCTTTCATCCAGCGCCACCAAAGCGCCCAATAAGCCGCCACATGCGCCGGAGGATATAAAGCTTTGGCCGGTTACCGCAATATCGCTCAGCTGCGTCGCGCCCGCGGAGGTAAAGAGGCGGCCGGCGAGCCCCCCTACAGCCGCGTCGCCGCCCTGTGCGGCGAGCGTCAACGCGGTTAACGTCATGTCGTGAATGTTAAGCGGCCCTTGCAGCGTGCCGACGGCGCCGCCTACGTCCAGCAGTTCGCTGCCCAGGGCCTGCGCGCTTATCGCGCAGTTGTCGATGCCCATCGGCGAAAAGCTGCCCGTCAATGCGCCCGCCAACGCTCCCACATGCCCATTGTGTCCCTCGGATATCTGCGCGCTTACCTTTGCGCCCGCCAAATCAAAGCCTGCAATCGCAGCCCGCCGCACGGCGCCGAATAAACCCGCATACGCCACCACGCCAGTATTTTCCGGGGTTTGCGCAATGGGCATGTTGGCGATTATGCGCCGTGGTCCGTCGGTATCCATCGCCCCTGTGAAGATATGCTCGGGGCCGCCGGCCAGCGAAGCGTTCAGGTTGCCGATCGGCCGCCACCCCGCGCCGCCATATGCCGCCGCATAACCGGCAAGGTCAAAAGATGTAAGCAGATGGTAGGCATCCTTCAGTGTGCCGGGCAAGCCGTAGAGCGCATCGGTATCGTCAAGCAGAACCGCCATGCCTTCGATGTTGTCGAGCATGCGTGCGGTCTCCGCCACGCCGGCGCGATTGATAGGGTGACCAGGCAGTAAATCCGGCCACCTTGTCATCTCTACCACCGCGATCTGCCGAAGGCCGAAGGGGCTGCCCTCCGTGCCCGCGCCGCCTTCAAAAGGCATGCCCAGCGCACTGCCCGGCGAAACTGCCACGGAACCTACTTGCCCAGCCAATTGCGCCACCGCGTACAGCACATAGCGGTAGCCATCCACTACGCCGGTCTCATCTGGATAGGGGGCGGGAACCTCGCGGCCGGGCAGCGCGCGCGAAATGATCTGCTCTTGCCCAAAGCTCAGCGCGAACCGGCCCCGCGCCGCAGTGCCGTCGGCAAGCGCTTGCTGATCGTTATAATCGATGATGGTTTGCGCATCGGGGGCAGGCTCGCCGGGGGCGAGCAGAAGATAGTATACGACGCCCTGCCCGGCAAGAGTTTCAGATGCTCCATAGCGGAATACGGCATCCACAGTTCTAAATGCCTCCCCCATCGCCAAGGAATCAATGCCAAGAAAAAAATCCAGCGGCGGCAGCACAATGGCGATCCGCTCCGCGGCGGGCGGGCAAGGCGGGAGGGTTGCTACGGCATTGATCGTCACCTCTTCATTTTGCAAAGAAGGGGCAACCGGCACGCTCCAGCGCCCCTGCGCATCTGCCTGCGTCGTAGCCGTGCGCACCATATCCCCCACCGTTATCACGACGCGCACGACTGCAAACGGCGTGGCTTCTCCGGTGATTTCCGCCAAGGGCACCGTAAGATTCGGGGCATCGATGGACACGCTGTTGCGCGCGCGCACGCGAATCGTTTCGATGCTCGTACACTTGGCATCGCAGCTTCTTTGCGTCAGCGCCAGGGCATAGCTGCCCGGCGCAAGCGGCGCAAGCTGCGCCGACCAGCGGCCCCGCTCGTCGGCGCATACCGCAAGCGCCTGTCCCGCCACGCTGATCGCAATGGCGGCGCATGGCAGGGCCGTGCCCCGGATGAACAGGTCGTCCTGGCAATAATCCGGCCCCGTATCCACGCGCACGCCACAATGGGCCATGCACGCCCTCTGCGCGGTTAAGGTAAAGCCGGTAAATAGGCGCATGCGCATCTCCCCCTCGGTACTGCCATTTTATGCTGTCGGGGGAAGAAGGTTCTTACTCGTCGTCGCGGACTGCGTAGGGCTCGTCGTATGCTTGCCGTCTCTCGCGACTATTCCGACACGCGGCAGAATATCGCAGGAAAGTGAAGATAACAACGAAAATTCACGGAAAGATCACCGCTTCAAAAGCAGCAAAAGCCCACAATACCACTTGGTAGTGCGGGTTGTCTTAGGATTATTAGCGGTTATATATATTGGGAAGCGAAGAAAATGCTTGTAATAGATGTTTTAGGTTTTTACGGCCTTTGCAACAAAAAGAGAATAAGGAACAGGTTTCCCGTCAATCACTTTCGTGCTTTCGTAAAATTTCTTTATTTCTATTTTACCAAACCCAGTATCGTTCAATAATACAGACATTTGCATTTGCTCAAAACCGTTATGTCCATCAAAATCAGGCTCTGACATGTGAAATCCATTGTCATCTTTATCTAAATCAATTATGATAAGTTTTCCATCTTCAACAAGTAAGTCATATAAAACCCTAAGGATTTCTTCGATATTCTTTATGTGATGCAAAACCATAGAAGTAAAAATAAAGTCAAACCTTTTATCCGGTAGCTTTTCATTGAGCAAATCTATTCGAACCGCTTCGGCGCTAGGAATGTCAGAAATTTTCCTGTTAATCTCATCAATCATCCCTTTTGAAGCATCAATAAAAGTAATTGATGAAAACAGATCGATTAATTCCAGACCAATAAGACCTGTCCCACAGCCAAATTCCATAGCAAATTGACAACGATTGTCAATATATTGCCGTATACAGCTTGCTATTTCCTTTGCTCTTTCTTTACGTCTAATTGTATCAAAATTCTTAGCATGCGCATCAAAATCCATCCTGTACCTCCACCGCTATAAATTATCTTCAAAATTATTCTGAGCTAATTGTGGCACACAGGTCGGATACGGCCCAATGCCTTTGCGTTCGACCGCTTTCATAAATTCTGGGATGATTGGCGATTTTAGATAGTAGGGAAGCAAAGAAAATGCTTATTTTCTGCAAATCATCAAAGCATGGTCTGAAAGTCCCGTGCACGACGGACTATCGACCATTCTGTCGGCAAGCTTCATGTATAAGGCAAGTGTTTCTTCACTCATCGTATTGATAGCCCCTTGGGCAAAAACATAATCCACTCCGCAATTCTTAACAATATCGAGATTTTTCTGCTTTGCGTCATGTTCCATCTCTTCAGGGGATGTGAAAAAGAAAACGCCTTGCAGTGACTCTAACGTGCTATGCTCAAGAATGAATTTATCCGGTTCTACGCTTGCGTATTCATTTCGCCATTTGTCATCGACACAAGCCGCAGCATAAACGCCCAGCCTATTTATATAGGAAAACGCCAATATCGCATCTGCCCGGGCTATTCTACAACACTCATCAAAGACCTCCGACCTCTCTTCTCGAGGTAAATGGTACATAGGGCCAAGGCATAAGACGACATCAAAGGCATTATCGGGTATGTCGGACAAATTAGTAGCGTCCCCAACTGCCGCGCGGATGTTTTTCTTTCCCGCTGCGGCAATCTTCTTGTTAAACACCGCAATATTGTCCGCAGAAAGGTCTATGCCCGTGTAATGAGCACAAAAATCAGAAAAATGCATTCCATAATATCCTGTCGCGCATCCTACTTCTATTACGTTAGCGCCTGCGTGGATAAATTCGCTTAGCAATTTCTTTGTATAGTGAAATTCAAGATTTCTCGCCCTTGATTCCGAAGCCCTGTCATCTTCGTTATAGCCGCCATAAAAGCCAACTACTTTTTCATGATTTGAAG
This sequence comes from Eubacteriales bacterium, assembly GCA_031551255.1. Classification (GTDB taxonomy): domain Bacteria; phylum Bacillota; class Clostridia; order Christensenellales; family UBA1750; genus JAVBNW01. The sequence goes on from JAVBNW010000068.1 coordinate 26,887, forward strand.
CCAAGTTTACCACCGCCTGGTATAAATTATTCCCGTTCTCATGCTGAACTGATCATATCACACAAATAGAAAGCGGTCGAATGCTTTCATGAATCCTGGAATACAAGGACGAAATAGATGCGTCTTTCACACCTCTCCTCGCAAGGATGAAGGCTCTAGGCGTATTTTCAATCACCTTGTAAGGATCATAGCCCGTTTGGATTTTCTGTCACGGAGCCCGCCTCTTGCATATATTGATCCGGGAAAAGAGGTGCACCATGAACAACTTTTGTAGAAACAGCGGCCACTGGTCGCATTTGGGAAATCAAGGCAGCTGTCTGCCCCGCCGGTGTGCTGAAGGTCCGCAAGGTCTCATCGGCCCGACAGGCCCACAAGGCCCCAGCCTTATACCGGAACCCGATCCGCTATTTGACCCGTGTAAATTTGTGCGCGTGAATGAAAACGGCGAGTATGTGCTTGTGGAAGTACTGGGCCTAAATACGGGCAGTCTGCCAAACGCAGATGCCTACAATGCATGGTCTTTTGATCCGATTGGCCTTAACGCAGGCGTACCGCTGCCCTTGGGGCAGTTGTATTTGACACGCATGATCCTCCAGTGTGCGGTGTTTATTTTTGATGTTTCCTATGTCATCACTGCTGCGGGCACCGGTTTGACGGCGGGCGCGTGCGGCATAGGGCTCTACAACAACGCGGGTACGCTCGTAGCATCCGCGCCCAATCCGCAAACCGATTGGACAACGACTGGTCAAAAACTGACTAGCCTTTCCTCGCCCATAACTTTGGGCAACCCGGAGGGGCCGGAGCATATTTTCGTGGCATTCCTTGTCAATGGCACGACAAGCCCCTCGTTTTTGGCGGCGCCAACGGGTATCGGAAATTCGCTGGTCCGCCCCAGTACAAAACCCGACCGCTTTTCGCTTTTCGGGACGGGGCTGACAGCACTTCCATCCACGATTCCATTCCTGGGTATGCAGGCCAGCACGATCGGCATCTGGGATGCTATCTAGCGGCTATCCCAATGGCAGCATAATGACATTTTTGCCGCAGCAAATCACCAAAAACCCCTCAGCCCAAGTTCAACACCGATAGGGATAACACCGCAATCGGAGGATGGGACATAGAGCGTGAAGCAGCACCCTATGTCCTGTTTTTCGCCTTACCCCGCACAGCTCACAGGAAAAGGCAGTGATACCCTTTTTCGGAGATTTACTAAAAGTATAATTCGTAAAGCCGTTGCGGACACTGCCCGCAAGCTGTGTTAGGCATGATTGTCACACCTCCATTCCCGCCCTGCCCCCAAAACACGGCTTGCATCTTGTTTTGGGGCTGCAAAGTCCCTGCGGGGGCTTTGGGATGAAGATTGATAATTTGAGGGCGGCGCGCTATACTGTGAATGGTAGATTCGTTAGGCGCGCCGGCGCATAATGGATGCGACATAGGGGCTAATTTATATAACCTGCAGAAAGTTGGTCTCAATGTATACTTCGATATATACCAATGATACACCCATATTTATAGAACAGTTGGCAAACACTCCAGAAATGCGCAGATTGCGTAATGTCGGGATGCATTGTGGCTGTGAACACGCAAAATTTCCAATCTATCGAAAAGAGATAATGCCATACACACGTTTCATGCATAGTGTGGGCGTTGCAAAGATCGTTTGGAATTTTTCGCGAGATACTAAGCAGACAATCGCAGGATTACTGCATGATATTGCAACACCGGTTTTTGCGCATACAATTGATTTTTTGAACGGCGACCACTTAGCACAAGAAACAACTGAAGATAAAACCTTGCAATTTATAGAAAATTCAAAAGAAATCAGGGCGCTGCTCAAAGAATATCATGTATGTGTCGAAGAGATAAGTGACTATCATATGTATCCTATTGCCGATAATGATACACCTATGCTTTCGGCTGACCGCTTGGAATATACCCTTGGCAATGGTTTTTGCGTATATCATATGGAGCAAAATTACCTGAAAAGCATTTATTCGGATTTAATTGTTACGCAAAACGAAAACGGCGAAGATGAGCTTTGTTTTCAAACTATTCGAGCGGCTACAGATTTTACTCAAATTTCATTGCGTAATTCCCGCTTATTTGTATCGGACGAAGATCGTTACTCAATGCAACATTTAGCTGACATTATCAAGTGCGCCATAGATAATGGTGTTTTGACGCTTGATGATCTATATTTAACTGAATACGAAGTCATCAGTAGACTGATTGCAGATGAAAAATTATCCATATTGTGGAAGAGATATTCGGAGATTTCTGCTGTCACATCATCATCGGAAAAACTGGGAAACCAGTATTGCGTAAATGTTTCCGCAAAGAAGCGGTATATCAACCCATTAGTGCTTGTGGGCAATAGCGCTATGAGACTGACAGATTTGGATGACGATATGCGGAATCAGATTCAATCGTTCTTGGACGTAGACTTTAACAAATGGCTCTACGCAGTATAAGCAAACTGTCGTGCGTTGTTAAGATTTGAAACGCCCCTTGATTACTATAATTATCTACACAATACAACAGGACTGCCCAAAATCGGGCAGCCCTGCTGTGTTGCTAGTTGTTAACAATCCCTACGAGCGCAAAGCCAATGACCGCGGGGTTTTCTCGGAATCCATGGACGACATGTTTCCACCCTCTACCTCGTCATTTCCCTCGCCTCGTCGCTTTTCATATTCTTTATCCCTGCCAAAGCCCAAAGGAGCCTCAGCTTCTTTCGTAGAAGAGGGCCATGGAGCGCTCAGATGTGAATTGCGTGGATGAAATAAACGCATCTTCCCACGTCCCCCCATGCTCCTCGTCCTGCGAAGGGGGATTTCGGTGCGCGGCGCGCCCCGACGGCCATTCCCCCGCGCAGCTCCGGCCCCGAGGCGAGCTTCCGAGGGGGACCGCAGCCCCCTTCGGAAAGGGAGGAGCCACGGAGCGCAAAAATCCGCATCCCTCGCAAGGATGCGGACTTTTGAGCGCAGTGCGCCCCGGTATGGCGCTCCCGGAGGGATTCGAACCCCCGACCTCCGGTTTAGGAAATCGACGATTCGCGAGTTAAGGCACATTGTAAAATCTTTACGTGCCTCTATTAGGCGGTTTTTGCGAGAGGTTGTCGCATCGTGCGTTATAGTGATTCTTCGCATGTGGGTGGAATGTGGGTAAATATCCCATGTTCACGATATAGCCGTAGCTAATAGGTCTGGTAGATTACGAGCAATGATAGCACCTACCGAGGTAAAGTTATATTGAATAATATAATTGAAGATGCGCAAATCATCAATTTCTAACTCCAGGTGGCTTTGTAGATCGCTTTCAGTAATGCAAATCACTTTTAAATATGGTTCCACTTTCTTTATAATGCACATTTTTATAATTGAACTATAGCCATAACGACCATTTCGACGTACTAATTCTTTATCTAATATTTCCATTATTGTATTAACAATTTTTTCTCTCTCTTTGGGATCCAGAATTTTATTTTTTAGAGCCTGTTCAATGCTTGTTCTATTCTTCGTCAAGGAATAGTAATTATGTTGGCGGAGTTTTTCATACAGGCTAGATATTTGCTCCTCCAGGGGAATTGATAAACGAATACCGGTCGATGGTGATTTTATTAAGTTTATATCTTCCATGTAACGGAATATTGGATGAAAGCTTTTGCCTCTCAAAATTTCGCTTATTAATTGCTTATAATAAATGAATGATTCTCTATTTTTTTTTACGTTAGAAACATTAAGGAAAAAATTCAAAATTTGTATATGCACCAATACTTCTCGGGATGTCTTGGATAATATTTTTAGAGCTTCGTTTATCATTAGTTTGTCTATTCCATCATCATTCGCAGTAATATATTCAATAGCCAATTTAATTGTTAGAGAATCAAACTCATCGGTTGGGTTGCTAGCGGCGATCTTAGTTAAATTTGCAAGCATATATTGAATTATAGGTTCGTTGAAGGTATTTATCGCTTCTGGTTTTAGGTGATAGATTTGCTCTAGTAGCTTGTTAACCACTCGCATAACACGCGCTTCGGCAATATCCGCCGCCTCTTGTGCTAATCTATATGCATTACTCCGATACACATCTAGTATTAGCTCTTTCGTATCAAAATACGATAAACCGTAATAATTAGCAATATTGTCACCTTTTTTATTGCTTTGCATAAATTCTTTATTTTCCACTTAAGTCTCCTTCAGTGTAAAAATTATCTCCAATCTTATTTTTTTGAATTGTTTTTTTGGTAATAGATATATCTTTTTGAATTTTAGTCACTTTACCCAACGCAACCAGGGATACTACAAGACTAAGCAAAGCAAATAAGTTTTGAAGAATATCTGACCAGTGATCTGCGAAAAATTTCCCCCAACCCATTGTTTTCACTCCTTTTATTGTCTGGACTATACCATCATTTACAAGTGCTGTCACTCCTTGCCAAAAGAAAAAGACGAGACGCCCAACTGGACGCCTCGCCTTTACTTATTTTGTTTCATACACTGCTGCCTCAATAGCCGCTCGAATGATCTCCTCGTCGAACGTAATGCGCCGCACGGCAAGCTGATCCTTCACACGCTGCATGGCATAGTTGATGCGATGTTCCCGTTCTATGAAACCAGCATTTGCGTATTGTTCTGCGGCTTGCACGGCGATCTGTGCAACACTGCAAAGATACTGCCAACGCTCATCGCCCAGTTTTGAGCGAATCCAGGGGATAAGGACGGCTGATATGACAGCGGCGATGAGGCCTATGACAGCGACGATGATCTGGGTAATATCAAGCATGGCCCGATTCCTCGCTTTCTACGGCATCCTGGCCGTATAGTTGCTTCAATTTGATGGTATTCTCGGCGCGGGCTTTCCAGGAGTAAAACCCGACGGCAACAGCTGCGACAGTTCCAATATACGAAAGCCACACCGCCAGCTCATCATGAGCCTTGAAGAGGACAATGAAGGCCCCTACTGCCACGCCCACAAAGTACGTTGCCATAACAAGGGCAATAATGGCTTTGGTGAATTCTCGCTTGGGTCGATTCGACTTGCTCACAGGCCACCACGCCCCAAAATCCATGCCGCAAAAGCACCGGCGAGTGCGCCAATAACCGTGCCTATCACGGCATCCCAATGCTTCTTGGGACGTTCTTCGATAGCTCGTAACCGACCGTCGTGTTCCTTGATTTCGGCAAGAATATGATCGTTCTGTTCGGTAAGCCGATAGATGACCTTAAGGATTTCGTCGCTACGATCCAACCGAACCTTAATGTCCCTAATCTCGCGGTTCACCCCGGTAAGGGCTTCCTCTACGCGTGCGAGACGTTCTTCCGTCGTTCCCGACATTCTACATCACCCCCAACGCTTTCCCCGTCTGCGGCCCCGCAACGCCGTCCACAGTCAGCCCTTTGGCACGTTGGAATGCGCGTAGTGCGGTTTCAGTTAGCTCGCCGAAGGAGCCATCGAGGGGGCCAGGGTCATAGCCTGCACGTTTGAGAGCTACCTGTAGTTCTCGCACTGCATCACCCTTGCAGCCTCTCCATAGTTTTGTACTGCTTTCGGAGGCAGATGTGCCGTTTGAAGCGCCAAAATACTTGACGCTTGTCGCGCCACCGTTCGGATCGGTTTGCAGCCACCTAGCACGTCCGGATCTGGTATCTACATGGCAAAAGCCCGGTTTCTGCCCTGGCTTGTATTCGTACAGACCCACACCGCCAAGGCCCAAGCTATCCGCGTACTGAGCGATAGCACGCGGTGTCACATCGGGTATACGTATGTCGACCGCTTTGCCATAGAGGTGCTGGGATGCTTTTGCACCGTTGATCTTGGCGTTGTACTTCGGATCGCGGTATCCGCTGGAGATAAGCACCGGCCGGCCGTCGAAGTGGGCACGGATTTTTTCTAACGCCGCCGTCAAATCCTCACATATTAGTACTTCGTCACCACCGCCCTTGCAAGCAAACTCACGTACGGCAAAATTTGGCGAAGCCTTCGTGACACCGTCTTCCTTCAGGCTATAGGTCTTGACCATTGGAGGCCTCCGTTTCCGCTGCCATGGTAAGCAGCATAAAGTGACCGGCCGCCGAAGCGTCCGGTATGTGATGTTATACAACCTTGTAGAAATTGTCGTTCAATACGGGTGGCCGCCAATCAGCTTGCTTGTTGAATACACGCAGCGCGATGTAGGTTTTGCCATAGTCGGTGAAATAGTCACCTATCGCGAAGGGGTGCCCATCTGGAAGATCCGCCCAGCGCGGATGTGTCCCAGGAACCTCGGTCGTACCGTCGTCAGGGATGTCCTCTGCGCCTCCTGTAGGCTTCGAGGTTTCCTTGTATTCGCTGGGTACCAGATGCGGGTAGTGCGGCTCGTAGAGCGTCACACCGTATTCATGGATGGGAGTATAATACTTCCCATCGACGGGATCGCGGCGGATTGCTCCATACGGGACGTGTTCGCCCCATACGAAGTCAAGTGGTTCATCTTGCGGGGACGGCTCCTTGCGGATGACGCGGAACATCGTACGTCCACCCTCGCTTCCCGGCTCCCATCCTGCCTGTGCGATGTGCGGTTTTGTAACGATGTAAAAAATACCGTTTGGCATATAGACAGTTTCGTTGACATAAACCGGACCCATTTCAGGAGTCCACGCGCGAGAACCGCCGATGTTAGCGATTTCCTCGAGCGCATCATCCGGCAAGTCACCAGCGCCTATGATGCCCGCCCGCATAAGGTAACTTTGCGCGCGCCGGACATGAACAGGCGGCAAGCCTGATTGACCTGCCGCCACAAATACTTCGTGCATCGCAAGCACCGCTTCCCAAATTTCCGAGGTTTCCTTTGCCTTCTCAGATCGTTGGAGCGCGCGCTGTTTTTCGAGCGACGGAGTGGGTGTCTGCATCATCGTGTCCTCCCCCTTTAAACATAGCTACCGCTCAGCCCGGCGCAATACACGGTAGGATAAGCCGTTGACGGTATGATGGTCACGCGGACGCCGACCGCCCAGCTACCAGCTGTATTGGTCGTGTTGTTGAAGATGTGCTTCAAGCCTTGCGTCGCGGCTTCCCATGCCGGGGATTCGTCGTTTGCGTTGTTGCACACCTGGATACTGACGTTTGAGGGATCGGCGTAATATTGTAACGAAATCAGAATTTTTTCCGACATGGCATCGGTCTGTATAGGGGTGATATTGAAATCGACGGAAATCACCGCGCGCGCGAATGTGATCGTCCTGATAGACGACATGCCGTATTCATCGGTCGCCGTGATGGTTAGGCTGTGCGTTCCGCCGGAGAGCGCATAGAATTGTGCGTCCGTCAGCGTTACGGTATAAACTTGTCCCTGAACTGCGGGATCGTATTGCGTTACGGTATTTCCATCCAAGCTGATGTCGACCACCACCGTGTCGCCCGCATCCGGGTCGGTCACGCTGAAGCTGTACGATGGCGGTGTCGATATAGTGCCAAGGTCTTGATCGGTGCCGCTTACGCTGGGCGCAACGTTGTGAATGACCGTCCGGCTCTGGCTCGTCAGGTAGTTGCTATATTCTCCGACATTGTCCTTCGCGCGAACGCGATACTGGACGGTGTTCATGTCCGTGGTCACGGGGTGTGCATAGGACAGCCCGTTGCCCGAGTAGATATTTGCGAAGGCTGCGCCGTTGATGCTTGCCCCCAGTTCATACGATACCGGCCCGCCCTCCGGGTCAATGGATGCCGCCCATGTGATCTGGCTATTTTGCCCGCTGAAGACTTGGGTCGGTACCGTGATGGCAGGCGGAATCGTGGGAGGCATGTTCCACTGGATGATATATGCCCCGTCCGTGTCGGGCGAATCAGAAACCAACGTAGACAAAGGCAGATTCAAGGCGGGACGCAGTCCGTGGTTGCTGGCGTATGCAGCGTTCTTGTTGTTGACACCGCTTCCATCTACATCAATACGAAGTACATTATATGTGTCTGCGTAATACGGGGAACGAACCCACCATATCCACGGTGCTGATGCACTAAGGCCGCTAACGCTTGAGCCGCTGGCATTACTATTGGACACGGCATCGGCGGTTGGGTATGTCACACGACTACTATTTGCGCTGCTGAACATGGCAAGTTGCGTACCTTCGTTGATTCCATTTACAGCGCCAAGTCCAGTTTCCGCCATGGAGAGAAGAAACACCTTGTCGTTTACCGTTTCAGAACCCGAGAGATCTGCGGTAGGCTTAGCGACAATGAGTGTTGTTTCAAGGATTGCGGATCGCATATAAGCAGAAAAGCCCGTCATGAATCCGGCCTGTGTGTCATATGCGTTGTATCCGAAAAAAACGTTTGCCGTACTGGGCGGTGCATCGGTGCCGTGCTGGGCAGTAAACCAGTTTGCACCCACCTTGTTGAGCCACTGCCGTAAATTAGACAATGAATATCGGTTGTTTCCGAGTGATGCTCTACTCGTGTCAGGGTTGCCTGGTTCTCTTCCATCGAAGCAGAGTATTTTTATGATGTTAGCCGATACGAGGGTGACGCTGTTCGCTGGATATCCGGCATGATTCTTGTCCCCAACTTGCCATATAATAGGTTTGCCATATATGGTTGTGGTCGAGTCCTTGACCTTCGTTCCGACCGCTAGGCCGCTTATGGGTTGTGCCATCGTCGTCTTCGCTCCTTCCCTGTGTGGCAAGCACTTACTACATGCTCGCCTGTATCCTTCGCGCTGACTGATTGTAGATACCGTCGGTAATAGACACATTACTCAGGTTGATGAGGTCGGCCGAAAACACGATGCCACCCGGCATGTCACCACTGACGAGATCGTTAAGGAGGTCTATTTCAGCGGTATGCTCATCGAGGATGTCTTGCAGTCCGATGACATCGGTTATCTGGTGCGAATGCCCGATGAGGGAGTACTTCGCGAGATCGGAGGCACGAGCGAATGCATCCGGGTCGATCACGGCTGACACTAGCTCAACGCTGTCCACAACGGTTATGAGCGAGAAGCTAGCGAGCTTATTCACCGGATCGCCATATGGCCTGATCCATTCAGGATGATTGGCCAGCACTAGGTAGGTGTACAAGATATCGCCCTCATCCGGGTCTGTCGCCCAAAGCCCAAGCTCGGTGCCGTTGAAACCCTGCTGCAACGTCGTGTTCAGAACTTGCACCACGACGGACGCTTCGCCAGTGCTTGGATTCTCAATGGCAGCGATCATGCCGTCCATCTTGTATTGATTAAGGTCGGTCATCATTTCCGGCGACATTCCCTCCGGAACGGTGCCGGTTCCGACTGCTGCGCGGGTGAAAGTGAGCTGATCTTTCGAGGCGAGCAGTTTAGCAATAAGGGCAGTTCCTTTTTGCGTTAAATAGCTGCCGTCCGCATAGTTTTCTGCCATTCAGATCCCCTCCTAATTTGCTGGCCGAATCGTTATCTCAGCGAATTCGTAGGCAGTGTTGTTATAATAAGTCGGTTGCGAGAACCGCCTATCCGGGTTGACCGGGCGTATAGTGATGTCGACCGATTCGGATGCAGCCATGTTCATACACGCAGAATATTGGTAGGAACGATAGGTGCGAAAAATTAGTTGTGTGCCAACTCCGGCCGCCACGATGCGCTTCATCATCAGAGCAATGATATCTGCCGTTTCCAGTTTCATCGCATCCAGGAGTGCTTCATCGACGTAAATCCAGATTTTCGCAGGGAATACCTCCCGCAGGTCTATGTCCGACGGGGCGACATCGAAAAGCGACGCCGCCGCCGATATCACGGTGTCAATATCTCCGCCTGAGAGCAAGGAAATCATCTTGACTTGGATGAGCAGACGCAAGAACGCATCGCTTGCGCCGTTACGCTGTACACCGAAATTCTCTGCGTATCGATCGAGCACTTTTCCCTGCGCATTGTCGATGTCGTCCCATAGGCGAACCTTATCACTCTGATTTTGGATGACGTCCAAGCCGTATGCAAACGTAGAAAAAAGCCTTCCGATGTTCGTTTCCATCGGGAGGCTATGTCTATCGTTTCGTATATCTTTTCGTGTGTAGCCGCTGGTAAGCGCTTCGAGCATCGTGGTTAAGAATCCGGCGCTCATGACACATTCACCGTCCCCTCGTCAGCGACGGCCTTCTGGCGGCTGGTAATGTCGATATTATCAGTACCGTAGGTGGTTCCGTCGCTGCTTATGGAGAGGTCGAAGTCGACGACGCCGGAGATGGAGAAGACCGGCTCGTACAGGCGGTTGAAAATAACGTCCTCTCCGATGTTCAGGCCGCCCTTGACGTCGCCGCCGATGTAGGAAATCAAAGCTTGAACAATCTGTTCATCGCCGTCGCTCGGGAATGTGGCGGGTTCTGTCTGCAGGTTCTCCACCTTGATGAAGATGGGAACGGCCACCGGGCGGCTGAAGCTGATGTTATAGGTCAGTCCGGATGCGCTGACGACGCCCATGGTCGTGTTGCCATAGGTCTGGATGCCAGCAGCTTTGCGTTTGAATATCTGGGTCGCCACATCCCCATCCAGGCCGCCATAAACGACGGCCTCGAAGCTGTGGGGAGGCAGCCCGTTTGCATCGGTATCATCGCTGTCATTTTCATATACGACCGCGCTGTATACACCTTCCACATTTTGCAGGATTTCACCTGCGATTGCATCCGCGTTGACGCCACCGGCGAAGTCGACGGACTCGTAATAGCGCGCACGGTATTCATCGTCGGTTTCGGTGTTACGACCGCCATCGAACGGGGCAAGGTTTGTCACGGCGGTTATGCCGTCCATCGGGTTCACAATGACGGTGATGGTATTGGGCAAAGTGTTGCCATCCGGCCCGGCCAACATGGCCATTGCGGGTGCCGTCGCGCTCCCATTTGCAATCGTACCGGCAGTCTGAACTACATATTGTGTTCCCGCGACGGTGGCGGCGAGCCATCCGACCGGCACGATGGTTCCATCCGTTCCGATCACCTGTAGGTATCCTACGGCTTTCTGCGCCGATAGGAGGCGCAGTCCGATTGCCTTGCCGAGGTTGTATAGGCTGGTGCCGACTGCCGTGTCTACAAACCGACTGTTGTAGACATCCTCTATGGTGGCGAACAAGAGGTTTAAAATCCAGGCAAATATTCGCAAGAAAATACCGAGCGGGGATCGTACGGTGAGGTTAGCCTTGCTTCCGAACAATTCACGCGCCTTGTACTCGAGAGCGTCGAGAAGTTCCGCGTATGTCGGACGGCGAAAACCTCTGTCGGTCAACCCCCACTCATTCGGACTTGCCATTAGGTCGTCACCTCCATTCCGATTTTCTGCCCACTGTATAGTGTGGCTTCAAATTTTGCGACTGCGGTCTTTTCCTCTATTTCGGCTTTCACATCGTCAACCTGCGCAACATCGGTTTCTTGGAATATAGCCGCGCGTAGAACCTCTCCCACCTCATCTTTCGGCAGTTCATGTGGCTTTCTGCCGAGAATACGCCCATATTCCGTGCCGTGGGTGAGGTCTAGGAAGAATTCCCCCTTCCATGTTTGGAGCGTCAAGCGAATGCTTTGCCCGGTCGTGTCGTCGCCGTAGATCTGCTCCATGAGGCCGTCGTCGTCGAAAACAAGGTCGCGATCGCCTGTGCCAACAAGGAGTGTCATGTTACCGTCTGCCATGCTTATACCTCCTTATTGCGGCGGGCTTGTATTTGAGCCACCGGAGGTTACACCCCCGTGAACATGCGATTCTAAACTAATGCCGTTTGCCGTCACGTCACCCTCCACTTCCACCTGTCCCTTGATCTTGATGCCGCCGGTCGTCACAGCGATGAAAACAGATCCGTCATCGGTTGCAATGACCGCCGCATTGTCAGGAATGCCGCTGACCGGGGCGTCACCAGTGACGATGCCGCCAATGAATACCGCATCGCTCGTGGAGTGGTTGCGTTCTGTGTTCGGTTCGGATTCCTTGCCGTCAGACACCGCTTTATCGATATCGTGGTCGACGTATACCACAAGACCAATGTCGCCCGTCTTGATCCATGGGCGAAAAATAAAGCCGCCGCTTTTAGTAGCTGCGACCGGAACACCGAGCACTGGCGGCTGACTCTGGTAATTTCCATCCTCAAGGTGTTTCGATACAGGCTGCACATCGACGGTCATTTTCTCTGGATCAAAGCCCGTCACCCGAACGATTGCCGAGACATTGACGGAGGCTTTTGCTTGTTTGTCCTGCTGCTGTTGGTATTTGTATGGGTCAACGTTTCTCACACCGAACGCACTTCCATTTCCGTTTTCCAATCTCCGCTCCGGCTTCCGATATGACGGCCACGTACGACCATAAATCGACCGTTCAGGTCGCGGGACTGGATTTTGATGATATCGGCAGGCCCAATGTGATAGTTAAGCAAAGACGAGCGAGTCTTCGTCTGTTCCTCTTTATCCTCAGCAGGAACCTGCGTTGTGAGATCGGTTTCGATCGGGATGACTATGTTTTCATCGGTCGCCCGGAGAAGGCCGGTCTGCGGGGAGAGCAAGTATCCCATGTTCACGCCGATGTCAGGTTTATTGATGATTAACTGACCGGTGGGACGTATCAGAAGGCGGCTTTTGCAATCGCTGACGACGATTTCTTGCAAAACATCCTTGAGTTTTCCCCGGCAGACGCGCCCGCGAGGGTATGTCTTGTTTTCCATAAGCTCGAAGGTTCCAACCTCGAGGCCGAAAATATTCAAAAGGTCGGTAAGCATTGCCTTTGCATCTATGCTCTGTTTGTATGTCTTATTGACCTGTGCCGAAAGCCACTCATCAAGGGCGACGGTCGCGGTGATCTTTGTAGTCCAATCCGTTGTGTCCTTCTTGTGGGATAGTGCAGCGACAGCCCCGACAAACAGACACCCGATATCGCCTTCGTACCCGGCGTTGACGATGACCGGATCGCCTTTCTTGATGTTGTTCCGGGTGGTTGCGGAAAGATTGGTCGCGGTGATGGTCGCCGTGGTCAACTCCTCGCTGTCTTCGAACGGGATATCGAACGAGAAATTTAGATTTTCCAACGTGTATTTATTCGCCCGAATCTGGAGCGTTGCGTCCCTTATCCAAAACGCCATCAGTCCACCCGCCTTTCGTGCAGGTATAGGCGCACAGAACGTCCTAGATTGTCTTCCGTCACTTCATGGATGTCTTCCCCGGTTAAACACTGTGGGATGATAACGGGGAGCGGAAATCGTTCATCTTCGATACTGCCGAACATCGCCCGGCCATATCGGATGGGATCTCCGAACGCAAGCACCTCGCCCGTGGCGGAATAGAGATCTGCCGTGAAAAAGCCTCCCGCGTCGTTGTACTTGATCGTGAAAGCGAAGGTTTTGTCTATTAGCTTAATCGCAAAGGCGTATGGCACTCTGTCTACGTTGATGTCGATATACGAAACCTCGTTACCGAGGTCGATGAGCTGCAATGCCATCGAATAGCCCTCCTTGCTACGTCAGGCCGTTGTAGCTGGCCGATGATCGTGTTGTTGGGCCAATGCTGCTTCCACCACTATAGGCAAGAGAATAGCCCGCATACTGACCGGCGCTGATCGCCTCGAACGCGACGGTCTGCGTTCCCGCATTGCTTGTTTTTCTAGCTTGCGAGGTGGAGGCTTTCCCGGCATCCTGGGTTGTCATCATTGTGACTTCTCCTACTTCAACACGCTCTGCGGAGGTTATTTGCACCTCTCGGAACTGCACCTTGAACGCGCACCCATCTTTGCTTTTCGAGCTATAATCGAATGTGAGAGATGTGATCACTAGATTCTCGGCGCGCGTTCTGCCGGAATAGGTCAAAATGTCCCGCTCGTCTCGCATTCGTTTGAGTGCATCTACAGCTTTTTCGCCGCCTATAATGACACCGGAAACACCAAAGTTCGAAGTATCCAATATGACATGATCGTTGATATCCGACCCGTCTTCCACAGGATTAGAGGTGACCTTGCTGGTCATGCTAAGATTTTCCGTCTGAATCGTGCCAGTATCGTCAGCTATAAAGCGAACCGTCCCGGTTTTCCTTCCGGTGATCGTATATGCCATCGAGGTCACCTCCTACGTGTAAGCGTTTTTTAGGGTCATCAGTTCCAACTCGTCCGCTCGCGCATCGTCATAAAGCTGCTTAAATATCGCTTTAAGCTGGGAGATCATTTCGGCGATGGTGTCGTTGTCGGGGTTGCCCTGGATGATAATCGTGATGGGTGGCGACGTGGAGCCACTATCAGAAGGTCGTGGAGGCGCGTTGGAGCCGCGAGCGCCCTCGATGAGCCTGTCGCTCTTGTCAGCCGGTATGATGGCGCTACCGGACGGCAGGAAGGCGAGCTCGCCGCCCTGCTCGTTGATCCGCGTCCATCCACCTTCGAAGTTGTCGGTGCCGGTGGCATGACCGGGAATGCTTGCGCCTGTGACGGTGATGTTTGCGCTGCTCACGCCTTGCGCGGCGGATGCCATCTTGCCAAAGGCGGCGACGATTTTCTGTGCGCCGGTTTCGGCAGCCGTCGTCATGCGCGACCATGCCTCTTCGGCGTTGATCGCCATTGTCGAATAAGTACTGGTAGCCTCGGTGCCCATAAGCTGGAGATTTAAGTCGCTGATATCCTTGGTGGCGATAATATCTTCCTGCGCCTTGGCATTCGCCTTTGACGACGCAGTAGTGATGTCCTTGGTATACTCTGCGGTATCTATCGCAAGCGAAGTCTCTTTTCCCGTCGCATCTTCTAGGCCGGATACGGCCCCTGTAAGGTCATTGACCGCAACTTCGCTTTCCTTTGCCCCGCCAAAGAGGCTTGAGAAGAAGCCTACAACCTTCCCAACACCATCCGCGAGCCATCCAATGACCGTGCCTAATACATCTCCGATTATCCCGAGCACTGTTCCGATGATTTCAAGAACGGGCGAAAGAAGTTCAAGGATGGGCGCGATAATACCGAGCAGCTTTGCAATCGGTGGCAGTATGGCCTCCGCAATCTTTTGTATGATCGGCATCAGCGTTTCGATGATAGGTGCCAACGCCTCAAAGATCGACAATAGGGGCGGAAGCAGTGTATCTACCAGAATTGCGAGGATCTTCGCAAGCGGAGGAAGGATGATTCCTGCCAATTGTCCGAATACCTGAAGCAGCGGCGTCGCCACTTGAAAAACCGTCCCAAGAACCTCAACCAGAATCGGGAAGAGGTTCATGCCAAGCTCAATTAGGATTGGCATTGCTTGCGCAAGGCCGTCAGAGAGCATTTCAACAAGACCCATGAGCATCGGTTCAATCTGTGGCCATGCATCCATAATGGTGGTGAACAAGAGCTCGAGCACCGGAGTAAACTTTGCTCCGGCGTTCTCCATAAAGTCAGTCCAGATGCCGTTCAATGACTTCGTGCTGTTCACGAGGCCATCCGTCTGCTCAATTGCCGCCCTCTGGATATCCTCGCTCTGCTCGAGGATGGCGCTCATCCTGATTTGCGCCCTCGTTGCATCGTCCAACTTGTCGATATTTTGGGTTATCCCCATCTTTAAGGCCTGGTTCTTTAGTGTTGTTTCATCGAGGTTGATTCCGTATTCCGTGAGCGCGGATGTGTTGCCCTTTATGGCATCCTGCACGACGGAGAGGGCTTCCGCGTCCTCCATTTTGAACGCATTGCCGAAGTCGTATGCCAGCGAAGTGGTGATCTTCGACAGGTCGTTCGCGGCGTCGCCGGTGATGCCGAGATCATTGTACATCGCCCGATTCTGAACAAGAAACCCTTTGACCTCAGAGGTACTTCTATGAACTGCATCCGAAAAGTTATCGGCCCATTGTGCAGCATCCGTATCCGCAAAAAGTCGGTCGAATTTTGCCGAAACATTCTCGGTCGCCTTTGCTGCATCGAGCGCAGCTCCCACGAAATCCTTCAAAGCAGATGCCGCAGCCTTTATAGCTTGAAAACCAACAAAAGCTTTTAAAGCTCCACCGAGGGCGTCCTTTATCACGCCCCCGCCCTTTGCCCCGGCATCACCCATATCATTCAGTTCGTGTTCTGTTTTGTTCGCCTGGTCACCGACCTTTTTTTCGGCATCCTCCGCATCATCAAGAGCTCCAACCAGCTTGTTTTTGATAGTTTGGATTGGATGAAGAAAGGCGTTGCTGATGGCTTTTGCGCCCTTTGTCACGTCGTTTCGGAACCCTGTAAACTTTTTATCCACGAAGGCCAGTGCGCCGGACAGGCCGGTTTGGAAGCTCTTGGCGAGGGATTGCCCGTCCTTGATGGCGGCCGAAGTAACTTTCTTGAACGCAGCGCCGAAGCTGTCGGAGTCCGCTCCCATTTTCCTGAACGCTGCGTTGGCGTCATCCCCGGCATTGTCGAGATCGTTGCCCACACGATTCACCGCTTCGTCAACCTCATTGATCGACTTAACACCGACTGCGCTAGCTCCGCCGATATCACGGCCAAAGTTCAATGCGCCCGCTTGCGCCCGCTGTTCAGCTTCACCGACGCCATCCAGGCCCTTTTCCAAGGTATCGACGTCTCGAATCGCGTCGCCTGCGTTAAAGCTGATGCCATAGGTCATTTCCCTGCTGTCCGCCATGTCCTCACCTCCTTATGGAAGAAAAGGCCGCCCCCATAAAAGAGGCGGCCGGTAATCTATTTTCTTATTTGCCATTCGTCTTGCCAGATGAGCCGCGCTTCGACGGCCTCGCGATATTCCGCAATGTGCATCGCGCGCGCTTCCGTATAGGTGATTCCAGGGCCAGCGGCGAAGACCAAACACCAGAATTCTTTGTTGCGCCGGGCGCGCTGCTGCGCAGCGCCTATATCGTCTTCACTCGCGAAGAAAGGACTCGATTTCCTTGACAAGCAGTTCCGGAGTTTTGATATCCTCCTGCTCGTCAAAGTAGCTCAAACCACCTCCTGCTACTTCTGCAGGAGCGATGACGCAATTCCTGAACAGTGTGTCCATATACTTGCTACTGTTGCGCTTGCCACCGCCGGTATTCCCGCAATCATCGTTGAGATTGTAATACCACGTCGGGCTGACGCTTTGAAGTGTGTATGCCTGACCGTTGATGGTGACCTTTTTTTGCTTGGCCATGTATTTCCTATAGCCCCTTTCCGATAATGATTTAGGTTTAGGTCGCCAGTTCTTGTGCTGGGACATCACCGGTTACCTGTAATTCAGGTCGGGGATGTAAACGTTGACGGTTACGGTGGTCTGTTCCCTGCCGCGAGGGGTATCCGGCATCTTGAGAATGCGGCAGTTCTCCTCGTTCACATGGATGGAGTCGGAGTCGTTCGCGTCGGAAATGGATATCCGGATGGGCCTTCGCCTTGCGCAGAGATCACGCAAATAGGCGAGAGACGCCGACGTCGACATGAGAGGAAGGGCGGCGTTACCGCTGACATTGGCGTTTTCACTGTATGCCACATCGCCCTGCGCACCTACGGAAGGGGTCGTCATGTCTTCGTTGTTGGTGAGCGTCACGACGCCGTCGTTCGCAAACCCAGTGATGGCACGACCGTTTAGGGCTACAGTGACCTTTTTCGGATCGTAGGTTGTTACGTCCATGCTCGTTTCCTCCTTCCTTAGGCGCTGAGGGAGGCGCGAAGCGTCCCCTCGACTTTGACACTATGGACAGCTCCCTCGAGGAGGGCTTCCCAAGTGATATCCGGCATAACGCGGGAGCGGGCCTGTTCTTCCGTCGCCTCAGAGCGCTTCGGCACGTTGACGGTGTAAACACCGGCTTCGCTTTCAGGGTCGACGGCGACGATGCCGAGGTCGACAGCGCGGTTGAGCGCAGCAAACACACCGGCGGCCACAAGGGAGAACCCTTCATCGGTATAGGGTACCTTTGCGTTTTCCTGGAAGATATTGTACAGTTCTTCGCGCATGTAGTAGGCGATATAATCCGCGCCAAGCTGCACATCGACAAACTCGCCGTCCCAGCATGTGCCGTTTTTCACATATTGACGCTTATACTCTTCGGTGAGGAAATTGATATTCGCCTCTTCCAGTGCATCGCGCTGGGCATTGGTGAGATCCGGCATGGTGATGCCTTCAGGGGTCTTAAACTTCCAGCTGACCGATACCGGATAGAACGGGCCGACATTACCGAGATATGCAGCGTCCGCCTCCTCGTCGAGGTGCTGTTCGTCGGAATAAATGATGATAGAGCGTCGATACGCCCCGGCGATATCTTTGTTATCCGTCTGGCCGAAGTAGATCTTCCGGTGGTCTTCGACACCAGCGCCCAGTTCCGCTTCCGAGGGCTCGCTATCCTCCGCGAATTGTGCTAGAGTTTGCACGATGTCATCTTCGTCATGGTCAGTCAGAAAAATGTACCAATCGTTGTTAGTTTCCTGTAGGGTTTCGATTTTCGATAACAAATCCGCCGCCTTCTCGGAATCGGTGTCTCCTGTTAGCGGCGCAAACCCAACGATCTTCACTTTCCGGATAAGACGATCGGCGAGCGTGGTCTTCCCCTGATTAAAAAGGGCAGCGCACTTGTTATAAATGCGCTGTGGTTGGCCTCCGACGTCCGGGTATGCCACCTTTACCTCATCCAAACTTCGGTAGATGGCAATAGGCACTTCCCCAGCCGTCGAGATGAGCAGTATATCGAGAGCTTCCGACGACTTCGGTTTTGCGTCGATGTTCACGACAACGACAACGTCCTTGGGCATGGTATCACTCCTTTATTTCGTGCGTTGTAACGGTTCCGACCGTTCTATCCGTTCGGCTGTCGGAGCGCGTGTATCGGACGCGAATATCAAATCCATAACGTCTTGCGGCCTCGTCGACGACGAGGGTTGTTCTGTTCCCCGCGTTGGTGACATCCACGACGACGATTCCGAGATTCGAAAGGATGTCGTACCCAGCGACTAAAAAAAATCCCTGAGCCTTCTCTGCAAAGCTTTGGGCTTCGTCTTCGCCGAAGATATATGGTTCAACGTCCTCCCCCTTATCGTTCTTAGTCCATCGGTTCATGCTGCAAGCAACAAAAGAAAAGGTACTATTGGGTTGCTCGGATCGTGTGGTGGTTATATTGGTGCCGCCGGGGATCTCCGTGTAATCATAATTCCCCATCTCGCCAGTGGGGGCATAGGGGCTGGTAACGGAAAAATAGAAAAACGGAAAATCCGGAACGGGTGTCGCTTGATCGGATAGAACGACGGGAATGCCTAGAAACTCTTCAAGCCGCGTCGTGATGGCATTACGAATCTCAACGAAGGTCACTTGGGCGATGCACCTCCTTTCGCTTCCACGGCATATCTCTTCAGAGGGTGAATCGGCCCGTGAGTAAGCTCTTGCACGACTGTGTAGGTCGTGCCATCGTAGGTATCTGTGAAGGTTGCTCCTACCGCGATCTGCGCTCCATTGGTATATAGCTTTTGTGTCTGCTTGGTGTAGGTGCCTTCCGGCAGATATTGCAGATCTTCGTTTGACATCGGCATGACAATGCCCTTGAACGTCGTGGCCGTTGGGTTGAGCACAGGCTTCCACTGGCCGCCGTTCGCTACATCGCGGCTCCCGCCCGGCGTTATCTGCTTCATGTTGTGAAGCAGGCCGAGGGGAATTTGCGGCTGGGACGCATTGAACATCATCCCACCTCCTCGATCTCAAAGGTGATACTCTCGACGAGACGACCACTTTCGACCAGGGTAGTCTTTTGGTTTTTATGGTCTAGCGTGTATTGGCTATCGGGAGGCTCGACCTTTCCCGTATTGATAAACTCCTGCGTCATTTGCACACAAAAAAGGCCGATGCTTTTGGCAGCTTGCTCTGCATTCCATTCTCCGGAAATAACGCGGTTTATCGCATCCCGAGATACGGAATCAATGCTCTGTTTTCCGGTATCGTAACTAGCGCGAATGAAGCTGCGCTCCGGGATGTTTATTTGATCGGTGCTCTTTTTAAGATGCAATCCGACATGATGTAAGTAGCCTCTCATGCGTTCCGTCACCTTGATCGTGCATCCGTATTCATGAACGGCAGCGATCATAAGAAGATCACCGTCCGCGTCACCGAGTATACCAACGTGGATGCGCATCTTACTTAATGCTAAGAGTTCGCGCTTGATGCGAGCGAGGTCTTCGACGACTGGGTTTCTTCTTTGTGCCATCGCTCTTCCGCCTTATAACCGGGTATAGTAGCCGATGGTGTCGAGCCATTCTTGGCGGGGGGTTTTGTCGAACGTCCATGAAACATCGGAAATGCTGAACGCAGACAAGCCCTGCGCGCCATTTTGTAATGTTGCAAACTCCTGGCTGACCGCGCCCCACACGACGCCCTGTATGTCATATGGGAGGGTGCAGGGGTCGTCATCAGTCGCGTCTTTGGGTAGAACGTACCCAGCGACATACTGCACTTCAAGGCTTCGCATCGGCGCTACGATGTCGTAAGCAAGGCCGCCCCGGTAACCCTGGAGCGGCCAGCCATCGTCTTTGTACAACACGCCGACCTCGCCGGTCGTGTTGAAGTCGTATTCGTCAGGTGGGATTGTGCCTCCGTCCTTTGTGTCCTTGACATAAGCGACGGAGATGATCGGCCATTGGAGCAGGACAAGTTCCTGTGTGCCGGAGGCATCGTATTTTTGGGTGTAGGTCTGCCTTCCAAGTTTGCGCCCGGTCATGCGCTCCACCCAAGCAGACACGCTGTTGATTAGGTTTGTGATGACAGCGTCGCGCTGCGGATCTTCGTCTTCGAGCGAGATCCCGAGCATGGTTTTCATCGTATCCAAAGTCGTCAGCGCATTGGCTGCCAATGCTACGGTTGTTCCGGTGCCGCTCAAGGTGGTCACCTCCTCCGGGCAGCTTATTCGGCCTTGTCCTTTTCCTTATCTTTGTCATCTACATGAGGCGTCGTTGTGGTAGTGTTTGGCGGCGGGGTATTGGTGTCAGCTTTCACCTGCACGACGGGCCGTGCTGCCTTGTTGGCCGACGGAGCAGGGTTTTTGTAGATCCTAGCCATACTCTCGCCCTCCTCTTAAACGGGTGCGTATTCCGGGTCGCCAATGGCATATGCGTACGTCGCACCGGTCGCTGCGGCTCCACTGGCGGTGATCTTGACGTAGCGCTTGCAGCCGACAAGATCGATATCGACGTTCGCGGTATCGCCAGCGGATACGGTGATAGTAACGACGCCGTCTGTGGCGGTTCCGTTGTCGACGACGACATATTCATCGGATACCGGTTCGTAGGTTCCGTCCCTGCCGTCGCTATGAGTAAAGGTGATGATCAGATCGCCGTTCGTGGCTATGGTGGCCGCAAAGATCGCGGATAGAAACCCGCGACGATCAATGACGTCCCCATTGGCATACGGTGCGACCTTCGTGTTCTGAATCAACTCGCGTTTCATGTTTGGTTCCTCCTTATTGCAATGTAGGGGGCTAAGCGATCAAGCAATTCTTGATATAGGCAAAGCTTTCCGCATGACGGGCGGCAATATCGTCGTACATGAGCGCACGGGTTGCTGCGAGGTTTTCTTCGAAGGCGTTGTGCTGTACGCCGTCCTCATCCGTCCATGAACCGTCAAGGGTCGTGTAAGTTTCAAGTCCAAGCTGCTCGCCGACAAGGAGGTCAGCCCAGTTGCCGAAGAAAAATTCGGTCTTGTTGCTGCTGTCGGTTTCGATCTGGTTGCTAACTTCGTAGGGGAATCCCAGCAGCTTGCCGCTGTTCATCTCGTCGCGATAGATATAAGCGCCGGTGGTAGTCTTCAGGTTCATGAGGTAGCCTTCCATCATGGAATTGAACGCCCAGCCCAACGCCAGGTCATCGACATTCTTGGCAAGCACCTTGCTGCGAACGTAGACTGGGAAGTCAGCGGTAATTTTACCAGATGCATCGACAAGTTCGAGGTTACTAAGCGTTGACACGTCGATTGTGAGGATACCGTTGGTATTCTTCACACCAAGAGGCTGGAACTCGCCACCCTTTCCGAAAAGAGCGCCCCAATCAAGACCAAGCTCCATGCGACGAGTAAGATCGCTGGCGAAGATAGCGTCCGCGCTGTAGTTCGTGCTCATCAGCAGTTCACGGGTCTGCGGTACGATGGCCTCAAGGCGCTTCGCCGACAACTTAACATTTCCATACGCGGGCTGACTCTTTGCGATTTTTCGCTGTTCACCGCCCCATGTCGCACGCGCCCCGCTCGTCATTTTGGGGATGTTCAGGTTGCCGTTCGTCAAAGGTACTTTTCGGGCACCAAGCTTAAAGATAACGGTTTTGGAGTACAGCATCTCGATGATCTCATCAAGATAGATCTCGGGGATGAGGTAGCCACCGCTCTGCGGGGAGGTAGCCGAAAGCGCCTTGAATTCGTTGGCCATGTTATCGTCGCTGTAGTTTTTCTTAGCGTAGTAAGCCGCCCTCTCGGGGTCGTGGCGACCAAACACGTCAAGGCATTTTACCGCTCTGGCCAACTGAATTTCGGGGGGAATCTTCTTCTGGTTCTGAGGAGCTGTTCCACCACTCTTCGGGATGTAGATTTCGGAATATTTGCGCTGGGCAGGTGCGGCCTTCTGCCGACCTTTACGCTGACGGGTTTCGGATGTACGAGCGGACTTGCGTTTCCCCTTCATTTCGTCCTCCTCGTCATCCGACTTGATGTCATCATCGGGGTCGTCATCGTCGCGAGGTTCCTCGCGCCCGTTGGACGCTTTCGACTCGTCGGCAAGCTCCTCCATGATGAGGGCGACTTCCGCGAGAATGTCTTCAGTGGGGTCTTCTCCAAGCTCCTCTCCCTCTTCCTTGCGGCTCTTGCGTTTCTCAGTGGCTGCTTCGACGGCTTCAGCGATGATATCCGCGATGTCTGCGGCGGCTATGACTTCTTCTCCGAGTTCGGTATCGTCATACTCCTTCTCGTCACTCTCGCCCATCGCTTCTTTTACCGCCGCTTTGATAAGGGCACCGAGCTCATCGGTGCCCATCTTCATGCCCTTGGAACGATTCGAGGCTCTTTTGCGATTCCTGGTCATACTCATTGTCGGTTTCCTCCTTGTTAGTTGAAAATGATCTCCACGGTGGGATGTTGGGATTTCTTTTGCATGTGGCTCTGTGGAACGGATGTGCGCCGCAGTCCTTTTCCACCGATCTCTGCTTCCTTGATGACGGTTTTGAGCGTTTTCACCGCTCCTTCCATCGTAGCGCATGCCTCTTTCAGGGACTTGATGCGCACCGCACTGATCTTCCGGCCCTCCTTCAATTCGCGCAGCGCTTCGGTCACAAAAAAAGCAGCCGACGCTTCGGCTGCCGAGGAGGAGGCTTTGTACCCGGTAATGACCGCCTCGGGGTTCATGGCCCATGTGACGATGGAGACTTCCCACAGCTTGACTTCGCGCAGGTGCCGTATACCGTCTTCCTGGTCGTAGTCAAAGATCACAGGGTCATATCCGATGGACATTTCAGTTAGTACGCCATCGCTTAGGAGCGTTTTTACATCCTTGCCCATCGCCGTGTCGCTGATTTTACCTTTGATATAGAGGCCATGCGCGTCTTCGCGCAGCTCAAGGGGTATGCCGATGGGTAGCCATCCATCGTTGTGCAGCACGAGGATTTTGATTCGTCCCAGGCCTTCGGCGATTGTCTTCGTGAAGGCTCCGGGTTCGATGATGTCCCCTCCGCTGTCTACATTGCCAAACACGGCAGCGTAGCCGGAGAAGATGCCCTGCTCCTCGTCAAAATCCTCTAGCTCAAACTGGAGCGTTTTGTATTCAGTTTTGCTGCCTTTGGTTTTCACCCCCTTTTTGAGCGATGATTCCCACGCCTCGAGGCCGACTTTTTCGTCGTAGTAGCGTGGCGTTTCATTCAGGTGTGCCAGAGCGATTTTCGCGGTATCGACCGGATCATCGTTTGTAAGATTGATGATGGTGTTGACTGTGCCATGCTCAAGCTCGATGTCCATACCACGCAAAAAATCCCCGAGAGTGAATTTGACGGATTCAAAGTTCACACCGAGGACTTTTGCTGCTTCGCTTGCTTGCTGTTCGCTGAATGCCATTCTAGCCCTCCTTCTTAAAATCCGCCGTACGTGACATAGCAATGGCAGTTGATGCACTGCTCAGCCGAGTCCGTACCGGTGTATTCTGGATCGCGCGGGAATCGTAGGCCGTTGCTGAATTTTTCATCCACAGTGCGCACTTGTCCGTTTAATGCGACATGGTTGGGATCGCCGTTCTTTCCGTCCCTTGGATCTTTCTGAGGCCTGTGATGCCATGTTTTCGTGGTGGCCCCGGCCGTTCGCATCATGTCGTATTGACCACTCGTAAGGCTTGTTAGCGTTTCCTGCCGGGCAATCGTTCTGGCGCGACTCTGTGAGGTTTGCATCTCCTGCATAATCTCTTGCGTCATTTGTTTGGTGCTGGTGCCATGCGCCATACCGTCAGACACAATACGGCTGATACTGTCCCTGGTCGCTGCCTCGATGCCCTGGATACGGCTTCCGCCCCGGAGCTTCGCCGTGCTGATCAATTCCGGACGCTGAACGCTGCGGATGTTGTAGAGGCTCTGGCTGTGCTTTGCACCCGCGTCATAGGCTTTCCTCCACAGCGGATCGTAAATTTTCTTAAGTACAATGTTCTCGTTCGCCCAATCGAGAAGGCTGCCGGTGAATTTGCTTGACAAAGCTTTTTGCTGATCCGAATCAAGCATGTTCCAAGTCTCGAAGTTGACGGTGCCGTCCTCATTGATGTACTGGCGTAATTCATCCCAGCCCGTCCCGTCATCCTTACTGCTCTCGCCAAGCACGATCCCTATGCGCTTCGCCTGCTCCCGGAAGTATTTCATGGTGGAAATTTCAAAAGCCGCAGCGCATTCTCGCACTGCGGCATCTTCCGATCGTTGGGCTGCGGCCAAGTTGATACTTCGCTTCGCCGACTTTTGCCCGTAAGCATCGAGGATTTCGATAGCGTCCTCGTCCGTTCCATCCTCCACCTTGGCGTCGTTGCCCTCAGACGTATCGTCCTCGAGTACGATAGTCTCGTCTGCACCAGTGAACTCAGATGTCGCTACGGCCTCAGAAACCGCCACGGGATCTTCGTCCTCATCAATGTATAGATCGGTATACAGCCCCTTCCAGACACGGCCACCGGCCTTTGAGGCTGGCATATCGAGCAATTCTCTGGCCTCATCTTTTAAGAGCAACCCGGCATTCCAGCCATCAATACCTTTCTGTTTGTCAAACTCCTGGTTACGAGGTACGATGTCGTCGTAGTGCCAGATGAGGTTTTCCCCAAATGCAGGTATGAGCTGCTTGTTTACAGCTTCCTCGCGGCGGCGAAGGGGTGGCATGAGGACGTTCTGCGCGTAGATGAATTGCGCCGCCTCTGCCGTGGATCGGTTGCTGTTCTCAGTTATACCCATGATCTCGCGAGGAACGCCAAAATGTTCCAAAACCGCATCGCGAAGATAAATCCGACCGGCGACCATATCCATGTCTTTCATGGTGTCACCGACCTTTTGAACGCTTATCTCGCCATTGACCGTTGCCATGCCATGACTTTTGAAAACGCCTTGAAAGCGTTCGAGCCATTCCATGCGGAACCGCTCACGTTGTTCGTCCTTACTTTTGGGCATTGCTACGATTATGTTTGGCGTGGCGTCATTAAAAAAGAACCGCTTCTGAAACTTCGCGGCATATTCGTCAGTCTCAACTTCATCGGCAATGCTCTCAGCAGCCCCGAGGCCTCGCATGAATGGATCGAGTGGATTGAGGGATTTTTGTACAAACATATCCTCAACGGGAACATCTAAGATGCCACCGCTGGATGTTCGAATCGAATAATAGGGGTTCCCTAGATATGGCGTGGAGAACACCCAATGAATCGGAACAGGCCAGAGTTCGTTCGGTCTTCCCCTTGCATCTCGCTCGATAATGAAGTAGCCCTCGCCTTTGAGCAGCAAATATACCTCCTGTAGTTGCCAGAGGGATGCACTCGAATACTCGTGCAGCGGATTCGGGTTATTCCAAAAATCCAAGAAGGGGTGAGACGTGATTTCCTGTTCTTTTCCGTAGCTGTCGATCGCATACAGCTTCCCCGAAGCAAAAGAAAGGTCGGAGGCGATTCTACCTACGACCGCAAGACGGGGGCTGGTACTGTATGATTTAATCCAATCCGTTGTGTTTCTCTCGGGTGGCCTAGACCAGCGCGGCAACATGCTGGCATCGTATCTTCTAAACGAATCGTTGTTTCTTCTCGGTCGTCTGCCGAATAAGGGCATGGCGGTTCACCTCTCTTTCTTTGCATGCTTAGGTGTTAATGCCCCAGTCGCTTCTAACCGGGTTGTACAGGGCTAGGCCGAGCGCATCTCCGATGTCCGGGGACGATACACCACGAGCCTTCATGTGCTCTTTTCGCTCCAGTTCGATTTTCCCGGCGCTATTGATGCTATACTTACGGTTCGAGAGTTGACTAATCTGCCGGTCGCTGTACCAGAGGGCAAGGGTTTCGTCAAGCAATGCTTGGCGAATAGCTCCCCACATCAGGCCGGTGCTGTTGGCAAACTCGATGGGGTCATCATCGGAGATCGTGCCTCCCTCAGCCCCAAAATGGCATTCGAATACTTCGAACGAAAAAGGAGCCTCGATTTCTAGTTGATCCCGGCGATTGTTGATATCGGCTTCGATTTCCTTTCGTTGCTCATTTACGCGATCAAAAACACCAACGCCCAAACCGTCGCAGTCGATCTTAACGTGAATCGTATTGACGGTGGGATATTCCAGCGCCATCCGTTTGACCTCGGCAATCGTAAGGCCGGATAGCTGCATCGTATCATTGTGATGGTGGATGCTCGGTTCCAGTTCCACCATGCGATCGAGAACGGAGCAAATTACGCTATCGTCGTCGCCAAACCTTGCAACGTCCACACCAATATCGATTCTTCGAGGCTCCAGAGCCTCCGGCTTGACACGGCTCGCCCTCTCGCACCAATCCATGGGTATGAACGAATCTGGCAGTGCCTTGGGGAAGTCACCCGAGACTCGAACGCGAAAAACATCGCTATCCTCGCCGTACATATCGATGATGCGCTGAACGAAGAGCTTATCCACTCGCGCGGAAGTGCGCCCATCAACATGATGCACGCGGTAAAGAGAACGGTTCTTGTGATGGCTGTCGTAGAAAAAACCCTTTAGCTGTGTAGGATTTCCGAACATCGCTAACGTTGCATTCTCCGTTGAGAGGGCACCTAATACTGGTTCAAATATGATGTCCGCTACACCGGATGCTTCGTCGATGAGGAACAGCAGGTTATCAGCATGAAACCCTTGCAAGGCATCCGGTGTCGAGGCCGTCCGCGCGGCGGCAAACCATTCTTCCGGATGATCGACCATATAGACGCGTTCTTTTGTCCAAACCAGAACTTCACGCAGCGATGGATTGTTGCGAATCCACTTGCTGATTTCGGCCCAAAGTATGTCGTTGAGTTGATGCATGGTAGGAGCCGTGCATACTACCTTGGGGAACGGTCTGGTGAGCATAAACCAGATAACCAACCAAGACGCCACCGCGCTTTTTCCGATTCCGTGGCCGCTACGAACGGTGGTCATCTGATATTTCGCAACATCATTGAGGATGTCTGCTTGTATATCATCAGGGGTTGCCCCAATGATGTCTTCAACAAATTCAACTGGACGATCCGCATAATAAGCTATCGCCTGTGTGGTGTCATCCATACCGGCAACCTCCTATGCCTCATCTCCAGGTCCGGCCTTGACTCGCTTTTTCCAAGCCTCGGCAATCTGCTTAGAAATACTGGCACCTTCCTGCGGAACATCCGGCGGCTTATCCCGCCATCCCTTACGGTTCTTGAGCCAGATGGCTTGCGCCCCAACGTCGCCGGGGATATGCTTCTTCGTAGTTTCCACCCGCACCGGTTGCGGCGCTCCATCGCGTCCAATCTGTACGGTTTGCTTAGTTTCGGTTGCTTCGTATCCCACGGCGCGCTCATAGAGCGATTTTTGAACTCTCGAATCAGCGATGTCGCGGCCTTGCGAAAGAGCTTCATCCATGGCGGGGTAATCACGCCGCCAGCGCTCAAGGGTACGTTTACTGACGCCCATGCGCTCGGCTATCGTCTTCATATCCAGGCCCTCTACAGCAAGCGACCACGCCCAAGGAGCGTGGTACTTCTCGTTGTACGCCGATGTCCGCGCCATGTGATCACCGCCCTATCTACATCCGGACAGGTAATCAGCAGCCATGAGCTCCAAGCCCTGCCACATGTTCTTACCCGTCACCTCCCCCGCATCCCTCATGGATTCTAGTGCCCGGATGATCGTTTTTGCCGCACCTTGTGGAACCTTGTGCGTGCCAATGACGGCGCTGATCGGAACCCAGTTCGTGTTGTCGTTCTTGCCTTCGCCGTCCAGAATCACAGAAGCCAAGGAACCGATGTTTGACTCCCAAAACGCTAAAATGAGAGAGAGCCCAACGGCGGTGTTCTTCACCCCGAACGTGGACTGCGATTCGTCCATGCTCTCCAAATAGCGGTCGTAGTCTTGGCCGTAGGCCAACCACACCGGATCTTTCTTTGCTTCCTCCTTAGCTTTGGCAAGCACCTCCTGGGCGTGCTCCAGTTCGCGAGGAAGGAACATGAGCGTAACCACCCGATAATCCAGACTGGCCTCGCTTATGGAGTCCAGCTTGATCTTTTCAAGCAGTTCCAGCGTTTTGTCGTCCAGACCGGAATACGCCTTCGCGTCGAGGTCTAGTTCCTCATATAACTCCTTTAAGATAGCGAGGTCATCGTGGCCGACGATGGCGTTGTGAGCTAGTTGCATAGCCACGCGGCGCTGCTCAGGAAGCATATCATCTATCAACATGACATCAATCTCTTCCAGACCGGCCTCGATAGCCGCCATGACTCGATGGTTGCCCGAGAGGATGGCGCTGTATTGACCACTTTCGTCGAGACAGACCAGCGGAACTGAGGTCAAGCAGCCGTCTTCGCGGATATTAGCAACGAGCCGTTGAAACTCCTCGTGCTTCATATACCTGGCATTACGCTTAAGAAGCGGCAAGTCTCGGGGATTGGCCTTGACAATACGCGTGGTCATGGAGCTGTTCTCCTTTCACCGTGTTTCTTTTTCCAAAGGTCAAGCCCCTCGCGGAGCGTCCACTTGCCGAATTCCTGTCCGTAGTTGAGCTGTAATCGACCATCGTCCGTATCCTTGCGAGAGATCAAATCCATGATTCCACGATACTTCATGCTGACCGGCTTATTCGAAAACGCCGTCGTGAGCACCCCGCGCATTCGTGTTCCGTATTGCATCTCGCAAATATCCTTCATTTCTCGGGATAAGGCGGCATAAACGATAAGCTTAGAAAGGCGTGGGTAGTCACTTCCATCCACAGGGAAATCAGAAAGCATATACATGTAAGGCGTCTGGATTCCATT
This sequence comes from Eubacteriales bacterium, assembly GCA_031551255.1. Lineage (GTDB taxonomy): Bacteria > Bacillota > Clostridia > Christensenellales > UBA1750 > JAVBNW01. Next base: position 56,219 of record JAVBNW010000068.1, read on the forward strand.
CACCGGTCGGTCGCCCATGCTGTAGGCGAAGCAGCCGATCAGATAACCACCAACCACAACTCCCCACATTGTGTTTGGAGATCCTGGAACAATGTTCACATTCATATATTGCGAACGGAGCATGGAGAACTGCCCCATGGATAGCCGTGTAACCTTGATATCGTCCCCGAGATCGATTCCAGTCTTAATCCTTGGTATCTGGATAGACTCGATCTTTTGCGATGGGTTGACGATTCGTTTTGCTCCCCTGTTGGCGTAGATGTAGATGGGCACGCCCCGGTTGGTAGTCTTACAAATTCCAACGAGATGATCGGAAAACTCCGCCTTCGGGTGCATGGTTCCAAATGCCCAATGCTCCTTGGCCATCGACTTTTTGAAAACCTCCCAAATACCTTCGCCACCGAGTAGTTCGTATGCTGGTGGCTCCCAGGCAATCAGACTGGCGATGTTCTCGTGCATCTTCTCATAGTCACCCTTGAAGAATGGCGGGAAGGCGACGAAGCCCGCCGTGTAGGGCACCTGGTCGATGAAGTCCACCACGTCGCCAGCGTAGAAGCTGGTAAGTCTGAAATCAGCCGAAGCGAGGCGTTCCACAGTCTTATCGATCATGGTATTCCATTGGTCTGCCACAGAGCGCCGCATTTGCTCGTAGTAGGCCGCCGACTTATACATGATCTGCGCGTATTTGCTGATCATCATGACGGTGGCCATCTGCTCATCCCGGTCGGCAAAGCGCGCTTGCATGAACCTGTAGCGCTCATCAATGTCCTCGCGAAGCGAAAGACCAAGATCCTCACCGGCAAAATAACGCCCCAGGGCGCAGGAGTAGATCGTCACATCATTGGCGCGAATATTCTTGATCCCGATGGAGTGCATAGCACGTTCGATTGTGAGGTTACCTGAACAACCGACGAATATTTCATCGACGTCCCAGGCTTTCACAATGTCGGCAACCATAGAGACTGCATCAGGCGGTAGAGTGCCGCGAAACATGAAATACCCCCATGCTCTATAAAAATTAGTTGCCTTTATATGGCAGCTTTGCTATGATTAAGGTGATCGCCTAGGTGTTTCGACCGTTGGTCGATTCTACCGAAAGGCGGCGGTGTGTATGCCTAAATGGAACGAGTGGATTGGTTTGATTTCGGCAGTGGTCGGAATCGTGAGTGTCACTGTGGCACTTTGTGTGCGACTCTATAACCGCTTCACCGACGACTTGGCAAAAAAGATTGCTGACCGGATCAAGTATCCGGACAATAAATCTGATGCTAAGTGCGGTTAATGCAGAGCAAGCGGTCGAACTAGCAGATTCGCATGCGGAGAGGAGGCGATCTGGTCGTACCGGACATACAGCTATCGCCTAGGCGGTTAGGTCTAGCTTCTTTGAAGCTAGACCTTTTCAATTTAAAAAGCGGCCTTGTGGCCGTCTATAACTTATAGATATCTAACCCTAGCTGTATTCCTGCCGGTGGTCGTATCTGGCCTTCCCGTGGCTCTTCCTTGCGATCTGGAAGAGCAGGAGCTTCTAACTCCATCACACTCGTTCCTCGCTTTACAAGCCATTCTGCGAGCATCGTGCGATGACACCAATCCGCAGGCTTTCGAACATCCTCGAAACATAGCAGCACGATATTCTTACCGGAGGCATACTGCTCAATCAATGACAACACACGAGGATAGCCCAGGCACTCCAGTTGTCGAAAATACAACGACTTGAATTTGACGATGTCATTACAGGTAAACGCTTCACGGGATGGTGCAAGGTCATAGATCTGCCCTTCGAGGCAGTACGGTAGCTCGAACCTTGGACGTCCCCGGCTGATCCCGCACTTGCGCGCGTCAAAGTCGGCCAGTGCGCGGTTAGCATAGCGGCTTGTAAAAATCTTCATGCTACAACTCCTTTTCGGTGCGTCATTATATAACGATTGGCGTTCTCATTCGCCTGATAACAGCCTGTAAGACATCCATGCCCTGCGACTTAATCTTGTCGACATCCTTCCCAATCGACTTGTAAAACTCCGGATAAACGATGCATTCGTAGGCGAGTTTCATCGCTTCCGCCTCCTCGTGCGACACTTTGATCCGGAAATCCTTAGCGATTCGGAGAGCGGCGCGGCGATCACCGCTGTCATAAGCATGAATCGCTAGCTTCGTTTTTTGCATCAATCATTCACCTCGAAACTCACACCCTCGGTCAGTAGTACTGTGCCGAGCCCATCTTCATACGTGGTCATGGTGCGACGCCCTATCCAATCTTCTGGAAAGTCGCGTCCACGAAATTCCCAAACCCCCTGTGTCCATTGGCCGGTATAGCCATGGGCTTGTAGCCTCGCCCATTCTTCCCTTGTCACTTTCTTCATCAGGCCACCACCTTTGCGGTGCAATTGACGAAGGTGAGGCTCTTACAGTCAAATCCATGTAGGTGCAGAGATAAGAGCGTTTCTTCCGGTGTGCTTTTATCCGTCCGTTCGTATACGCTGTACCCGCTGGAACTGGTCTCGATGAGCTCACGAGCAAGCTCCATGCAATCAACCGGTCGGCCTTTTCGGAAGTTGTTGGCGGAATCGTCGGCATAATCGTCTGTGTAGTAGTAATCGTATTGGGCATCATGTATCTGACCGGCAAGAAGGGCTTTCCAGACATGCGCTTTCGTCCAGGAGTTCGGCTTGGAGATCGGCTTGACCTTCACGAAGGGGCTGAACACCTTGGAGGCCTTCTTCTCGGCGACGTACAATCCACGGTATTTCTCAAGCTCGTATAGATCATTGCGAATGATGCTGATGAGCTGAGCGGCGTTGTCGATCTTAAGACGGTTGAGCATGTCGATGTACGTTCCTGGGCCATCTCCATGGAAGTTGGAATTTTCGAAGGTTACTTGGATACGTTCGCAGGTTCGACCTGGCCGCATGGCGTTCTTTAGCTCGACGAACACAACCTCATCAACGTAGAAGGCCAACCGGCAGTTTTCGTTTTCGATGAAGTATTCCTTGCCGATCTGGTTGACCAGCGGGACGTCCTTGGCCGCTTCGACGATCTGGAAGCTCCTCATGATGATACCTCCCATAGTGGTTTACTTGCGGTTATATGATATCATTTATCAGCGTATATGTCAAGAGTTCGCTTGCTTTTATCGCTGATTTTTGATATTATTTAACTACTGGGGAGGCGTAATCATGAAACCAAGAGGAAAACCATTCGAGCCCGGCGTTTCGGGCAATCCTGACGGACGCCCCAAGTCGAAGAACCCTAAGAAGGGTCGTATGGTTTTGCGTGCTACAGATACGGAATGGGACGCATTGACTGAGAGGGCTATGTCTGCCGGTATGTCTGTTATGGGTTATGTGCATGGTATCGTGTTTGGGGATTCGTCATCAGGGGGAGCAGAACAAATTCGTGCGCGTGAGGATGCAATCAAACAATCGAAAGCAACATAGCACTCTCCGGCCCCACCCCTGCCGTGCTTGTGAGAGTATTACCCACCGCTTTCGCGGCACCAAAGAAAAAACCGCTTCCCCGTGAGGGTTGGCGGCTTTTTCATAACCATGTCTGATTATGGAGGAGTAGCAATATCAATGTATCACAGGCTTGGGTGCTTTTGGGTGTACACTTTATCAATTTCGAGGGCGTCCAACCCTTTTCTTTGCACTTTCTTCAACCAGTCGACGGTATAGTGCGTCTCGTCGCTGATATCTGAAAATGTTTTGCCCTCGACGTACCGCATACGCAGGACTTGACGTTGGAGAGGGTCAGGAATACCCTCGATGCTTTCCTCGATCGTAAGTACATGGTCGCTGAATGCGGCAACCTTTCCTCCCCATAGTTCTTTCAGTTCAATGAGCTTTATGATATCATCGCCCATTCGATCTTCCGGAGACGCGCTTTGCACAACCACCTGCTTCCAAGCAGCCGTACATCTTTCGATTTCGCTATTCAGGCTTTCGATCATATCGCTGAGGTGCTGTTTCTCACGGGCTATCGCCGCGCAATTCTTCAAATCCTCGTAGAGGATCGGTACCTTTTGCATTGACAACCGCCTCCCACATGGTATACTTTGCTTGTGCAGGGCCGTTCTTCCATATGGGAGGCGGTCTTTTTTATGCTTTGATGATACCGACCGGCTCTGGCGCTCCCGGCTTGCCGTGGAGCATCCTTTGCTCGACGAAGCGGAAGAAGTCTTCTTCTGAAAATTCGTTGGTGTCGAGGAAACGCAATCCGCTTGCAGTAAACGGGATGCGATGATGCTCGATGTCGGAAGGTTTGACATACTTCCGACCGAAATATGCCTTCATGTCTCGCCAAATTTGCCATGGTATGGAGTAAAAGTCCTGGAATCCGAACCCCACCACCACCATGCAAAGGGCACCAAGGGCGAAGTGTTTCTCCAAGCAATCGCGCTGCTCATCCGTCACGCGGCTCTGGAGTATTCGGTCGCTCTCGGTAAACTTGGCCTCAAAGGCGATTGCACGTCCGCCACGGAGAGTTCCCTTAAAGTCCTGCTGAGCAGTGGAGGAGAAGAAGCCGCGGAACTGCCCGTGTCCGACTTCGCCCGTGACCTGGAACGGTTCGGGAGTCTTCTCGATCTTTGCAATTCCCTGTTGCTCATACCAAGCGCACCCTGCTTCTATGGCTTGCTCGAACGCAGCGCCAGCCGCCCGGCTGCGTGCGCCACGAACCTGGGTACGGGGGTCTTTCGCGCCAGAGGCGTGCTCATAAACGTTTTGCCTCATGCTGTCAAACCTCCACTAACCTTCGCCCGCACATCGGGCAGAAGTTGTTCTCATCGTCGCAAACCAATTTATAGTAATAATCCTCACCGTCCGGCGGGCAATCAGACAGATTACCGCACTCGCCGTTGTCTACCTCGATTCCATACGGGCAATTCTTTTCGCAGTCTATGCGACGCAAAACCATTACTTTGTCGCTACAGTATTCGCACATGTTCTCACCCCTCCCCAATCATTATTTGCGCACGCCCATCCATCGCCGCAGGATTAATCCATAAGCATTCCGTGCGTTTTACTCCACGCTCGGCGGTCGTCTCGAAACTCACTTTCTGCCACCCGCCTAAATGATCGTTATACATCTGACAGTCATATCCACTAAGCAACACCATGCCGCTATGCTTTTTAAGGGCATTTAGCAAGGCTTCGTGATCATCGTTCGTCATCTCATGGCGGTATTGATCACCATTGAGAGTACGAGTTTCCTTCGGATATGGCGGATCGGCGTATACAAGCAGCTCGTTTCCGTTGTAGATCTCAAGTAGCTTGAGCGCCGGACGATTTTCGAATTGTGCATTTTGCAAGCGAGCGGCAACTTGGACGACCACATCCGGTAACCTTGACCATAATTTGGGATTATCTGGCCCGCCGTTTCTTCGCGCACCCGTTGTATGCCTCCATCCGGTCTTGCAGTGCGTCCTAGCCCCAAACGTCTGCCAACAACGTACCGCGAACATTCGTGCCGCCTCGACGTCATTCGGGTCATCTTCGCCGAAATCACTGCGCAGAAACTCGTCGCGGCTCCATGGCGTGAGCGACAGCGCATGTGCAAGCGCCTCGGGTTGATCCCTGCAGGTCTTGAAAAATCGCACCACGCTTCCGTCCAAATCATTAATCGTCTCCACGCGCGACGGTGGCTTATTGAAAAATATTGCGCCGCTGCCAAAGAACGGTTCTAGATATCCTTCATGGGGTGGCATATGCGAGATAATCCAATCCGCAATCCTCCATTTTGCTCCGGGATATTTTAAGATGGGGTTCACCGTTGCATCTCCTCCGGTCATTCTTGGATAAGCGGCTCGCCCCAGATAGAGGCAAGGCTGTCTTTCATGAAGACCGGCACGCCTTGCTCCCTACAGGTATCCACGATCGCCTGTACCCATTCCCTCTTCGGTATTATCTTTCCCTTACGGTTGCCGGTCTCTGCCCCGATGATAACCCAGCTTATGCCACTCAGTCCGTTTCCGGCCAGACATCGTGCAATATCCATCATTAGCGGCTCAATCGACAAAAACGCGTTGCTCTGTAGGGTTTCGGCCCATGCATTATTTGTGGATGTCGCTCCAGCCCATACATTTGCTGGCATGGTTAAATCCTTGTATCTAGCAGGGTTCTTCGTCAGAAACATATACGTGTGCTGTGGTGCTGCTTCGGACGCCCGAAACACCTGCTCGATCCACTCATCCGGCACCCATTCGCCGAAAAGGTCGGCCATGGAGCATACGAAGATGCGCTGAGGCTTTTTGATCTTAGCGGGTTCATCGAGGCGGTATTCATGCAGCGTAGGTTTGAAAAGGAATGGGTATGGCGTTGTTCCGGCGGTCACAAGTTGAAAACGGTCTCCTTGAAGGAACGCCTTCTTCTGAAAGTCCTCGACCTTTCCGAAACGCTGCGCGATCTTCCGTGCATAGCAATACTCGCACCCATGTAAGCAGCCAGTGACCGGATTCCATGTCATGTCGGCCCACTCTATCTTGGTCTTCTGCATATCAGAACCCCCATATCCGCAGTGCTACGATTGATGTCAACGACGCCAATGTTATCACGAGACCATGCCGCTTCCCGGTCTCGCTTTTCCCGGCCACAGCATTGGCCGCACCGAGCACCGTAAAGGTAAACAGAAAGACATAGATGGCGACTGTCACGGTAACCCCTCCTCTTCGATTTATTTACTTCGATCGCTTGGCGTCTCGATTCATGCTGGCGTTGGTAGGATCGTTGTATATGGGCACCGTGTAATAACTCCTGTCTGAGTAAAAGTCGCGATCGCTTAGCGTCTTAATCCAGCATGGCCTGATTCCCATGATGACCCAACCTTCCTTGCAGAAATTATCGCCTCCGAGGATATATGTCACTTCGACCATCATGCATCGTCCGGTTTCATTAAGCTGTTCATCCTTCGAAAGCTCGTTGAGGGCGAGGAAATCTCCAACATGATAGTTTCGGTCGTTGTATCGAACCTCGAAGGGTTTTCTGCCTTGGGCGATTGCCTCGAAATATTCGTGTTTAGTTTTAAGTTGATGTATCATGACGGCTCCTTTCTTGCCGGAAAACGCATGTCATCGCCGTGGATAGGCGCACCCTAATCGAAGGCTTCGTTCGATTTCTCTGGCTATGTCATGGGTGATATCTTCCGTGATGCCCGACTCTATGTTTATGGCAATAGGCCTCTTTTCGGGGACGAGGTAGGCGCATGCTTCTAGGCGCTTATTATCGCAATCGTTGTGTTTGGGGCATGATTGGCATTTTGTAGATGTTCTGGAGAAAGAACCCGTTTTCATAGAACCACTTTCCTCCCACTCATGCAAAAGTCATCTTCCCATCGTTCATAACAAAATCCGTGTGTCTCAGATTCTTTCTGGCAATATCCCGTAGGAGATTCTCTATCGCAGAAACGCCTAAAATGAGCGCAGTCATCGCACCGAACAACGATTACAAGGTTTTCTTCTTTCTGTGCTCTCGCAAGCTCCCGGCATCGCTCTATGGTCATGGCATCCTCATAGGCGGCAAGGCGGTTGATCGCATCAAGTATTGCAACTGCATTCATTGGGTTTTGCCTTCGAATATCGGCGGGCCATACTTCAAAATTTCCATCTCGCAACCCAACGCCCCGTTCGTCTCCCACGATTGTCAGTCTCTCCACCCTCATGCCTCCTTGTCTTTGGGATATGCTTCGTGTCCACGGCAGTACCTTTCATGTGGGTACGTAAACATTTCGGTTCTTCTCGGGCAGTATGCTACCGTGACGCCGCTATCTTTGGGCCTAAGCGTGACAAGATCCTGACCAACGACACAAGTCATACAGGTCCTGTTTTTCGTATCCGCTGGGCACTCCGCCGCATGACGGTCGTATTCGTTATAGGTGACATAGTGGCATTTGTCGCATCTGTATGCCGTAATCTTTTCCATCGCCAAAGTTCACGCCTCCCCGCTAAATCGCGCCTCATCGAACTTGTAAAGGCTGTATCCGCACCACTCGTAGCAAAGAACGATGTCGTCCACGTGGACGCATGACCAGCAGGCGTCATTTAGCTTTGGCCCCCTGCCAAAGTCTTCCGCTTTCTTTGGCTCAAGTAGCGCCCTTTCTAACGCCGCACACCTCTTGGCCAAACGGTCACGGTCGGCTTCAACTTCATCGATGATTTCCAGGGCGGCCAGAGCCTCCACGTATGCGCCGGTCAATCCTTCGGCATCGAAATTCCGAGAGAAAATTTGGCTGTTTCGGAAAATGTGCGCTGCTTCTTTTCGGTTCATGATCTCACTCAGCCCTTCTTCATACACTTCATAGCGGCTTCTGCCGCCTCTTGGAGCCTGATAAACTCTTCCTCGCTTCCGCCCACGTCCGGGTGTTTTTGCGCAGCCATCGTCCGATAACGCGCTTTCACCTCTTCAATATCCTCAGGCATTTCCTCGAACCCCAATTCCTTGAAGCACTCCGGTATAACCACGGGTGGCGGCAGGAATTTCATGCCCGCGAGCCATGTCTGGATCTCATATATGCCACGCTCTGCCATCCTCGCCAAATCTTCAAGCGAAAGGACGATCTGCGCGAACACGTCGGAACCATAGGCTAGGTTGAACCCGCGTGCTCTAGCCTTTTCAACCGAGTGATCGAACCGGTAGAGTTGTCCTTTAAGCTTGAACTCCACATACGCTTCATGGCGCGAAAAATCGTAATTGTATTCCGTAGCACCGAAACGTTCCATAACCCGGCCAAGCTTGCCTTCGTATTGCGAAGGATCAGCGTATTGCTTCTTTGCCGCCATTTTCTTCTTTGGCCTCCTTCATGATCTTCCCACCGCACCCTGGACAGTACCGGGTATGCCGGTTCAAAAATCGTCCTACAGGCAGCCAATAGCCGCACTTGGAACATTGCATTGTACCGGTGTCTTCATATGCCCGAAGGCATATGAAGCGATACACAATGGGATCTTTATGCTGATACATGACGCTCCTCCTAATCCTCGTGACGCTCATACCCATAACAGGCATGCGGCCCGTAGTGCGTGATGTACGGGGCGTACCATGCACCCGTGGATCGTGCGCAGCGGAAATACAAAATGCTGTACTCCGGCATGGCGCGCTCCCCTTCGAGTGCGGCGACGGCTACCTCGAGCAGTGCATCCGTGAGCTTGCCCGGCGCTGCGAACTGACCAGGGGCATAAATTACTCTGGTGATGGTGTCGCCCCACAGGCCACTTTCAAGCCGGTCGAGTACGCATTGCGCCACCATGATCTGTCCTTCGCGCGGCTCCCCGCGAGCCTCGGCGTAGAGGAGTCGGGCCAGCAGTTCTGCTTCGGCCTGTGTCCACCACGGTGCATGTGACTCCACGGGCACAGCAGGAGTTGGCGTAGGCATGGGCGTCGTGGGGATGTGTGCCGGGGTAAGAGCGACGCCCAGGGTCTCTTCCCCGGTCGATATCCAGTCGTCGGCATCCGATGGTGTCGCTCCGGTTGTAGCGCTCTCCTGGGCATGTGCCTGCTCCGTTGCCATGGGGCCGAGCGTGGTGGCGACGGCGATCAAGCAGACGATCATTACCGCGTTTCGTAGCATATTACCTTGTTTCCTCGCTTTCCCCCAGCAGCTTAGCCATCGAAAAGCTATCTGCCAGCTGGGCAGCCATCTCGTGTAC
>JAVBNW010000124.1:0-6634 GCA_031551255.1 Eubacteriales bacterium
CCCGCTGCCGCGCGCCGAGGCCGTCCTTACGCCGCGCATCGCCGCGTTTGGCCCTCGGCGCTATCTTGCCGTGGAAGAGGCGGCGGGGAAGATTGCTGCGCGGTCGATGGGGCTATACCCTCCGGGCGTGCCGCTCGTAACGCCGGGCGAGCGGATATCCGGGCAGGCGGTCGATGTTTTGTTGAACCTGCGTGACGCGGGCGCGAAAATATTCGGCTTGACGGGGCAGAATTTGTGCGCGGTAATGGAGGATGAGGCAACGTGAGATACGCGACTGTCGTATTCGATTTGGACGGCACGCTGGTCGACACCCGGCCGGGCATCGAGGCGGGCATCCGCCATGCGCTTTGCGCCATGGACATGTCCCCGCCTGAGGATGCCCAAGTGAAGGCGCTGATCGGCCCGCCGCTCGCGGTCGGCTTTCGAACTGTGTTCGGGCTTAGCGAGGCGAAGGCCCAACAATGCGTGACAAAGTATCGCGAGTATTACGCACAGCGCGGGGTCTTGGAGGCGAAGCCGTACCCCGGCATCGAAATCATGCTCAGGGGCCTTCGCGATGAAAATGTGGAGCTGCGCGTCGCAACCCTCAAGCCCGCGGTATTCGCGCGGCGCGTGCTCGAGCATCTGGGCTTGCTCAGCTTTTTTTCGCAGGTGCACGGCCCCGATTTGGACGAGCATTCCGACATTAAAAAGCGGCTTGTAGCCGACGCGCTGGAAGGAGCGCCCATGCCCGCGGCCATGGTGGGAGACCGCGAAGGAGACATTCTGGGCGCGCATGCGGCTGGGGTGGATTCCGTCGCCGCTACCTACGGCTTTGGCAGCCGCGAGGAGCTTACGCGCTGCCGACCGACGTATTTGGCGCACGAGGCATGGGAGATCTTGGGTATTTTGAGCTAGGGCGCGACTTTAAGACGCCCCCTTCCAGCTCGCGCTTTTGCGATGAGGAATCCTTAGGAGGAGAAAAGTTGTTCATCACGATGGAGGGAACGGACGGTTCCGGAAAGACGACGCAGCTCAACCTTCTGAACGAACGGCTCGTGAAGGCGGGTTTTGACGTCGTACGGACGCGCGAACCGGGGGGAACCAAGATCGCCGAGGAGATCCGATCGATGGTTTTATCCCCTAAAAACGCTGCGATGCTGCCCCTGACGGAGGCGCTTCTTTATGCGGCGGCGCGCGCGCAGCACGTTAGCGAGCTGATTTTGCCGGCGCTTGCCGCAGGAAAAATCGTATTGTGCGATCGCTTTTTTGATTCTTCCATTGCCTATCAGGCGTATGGGCGGGGGCTCGGCGCTGAGGGTGTGACTGCGATCAACCGGGCCGCGATGGCCGGGCTTGTTCCCGACAGAACCTATCTTCTTATGGTAGACAAGGATGCGGCGCGCGTGCGCTCGGCCGGTAGGGAAGCCGATCGCATTGAGGGAGAGGGACCCGATTTTTTCGATCGCGTGCGTATGGGATACCGGGATGTGGCGAGAGAAGAGCGCGTGCTCGTGCTTGACGGGCTGCGCGCGCCCGACCTGATTGCCGAGGAGATATGGAAGGATTTAGCGCCCCGTTTGCCCCGCGCGATTTGATTTTAAAAACCGGCTGCCCTATACTCAAACGATGTGAAGCCAAAGGGGTGCGCAGATGAATAGCTCGGATCTTATGGTAATGTTGTTGCTCGGGGTTTCGGCGGGGGGCGTTGTGCTCGGCGTCGTGGTATTCATTGCGACCCTGGTGCAGCGCAGGCTCGACAACCATTCCGACGAGGCGCCTGAGGAAGACGAAGATGTTTCAAAAAACATCGCACCCGATGCCGCCGAGGAAGAGCCGGAGGAAGCGCTAAGCGATCTTCCCGCTCAGGATACTCCCAATGGGTTGAAGCTTCCTTCAGAGCATAAGGTAAAGCATATAAGTGAGCGAGAAAAGGCCGGCGAAGACAGGGGCAATACAGCCGTTCACGCGGCTGAGGAAAAGACGGCCTTCAAAGCGGGGCAGGCGGCAGTAGAGATCGACCTCGTCGGAATTGAAAAAGACGAGCCCTTCGCCGTTCGCGTAGGGGATTTTTCCGTACGCATAAGCTCGGCAAAGCACAAAGGCGCCCGAAAGGAGCAGCAGGATGCGATCGCCCACAGCGGTCAGGATGAAGGGACGATCGAAAAATCCGGTTTGCTTTCCGTCATTTGCGATGGGATGGGCGGCATGAAGATGGGAGGCGAGGCGGCGCAATTGGCATCCCGCGTGTTTATCGAAAATTATCTAGCCAGCTCTTTGCCGTCGGCCAGAGCCCTTAAAGAAGCTGTCGACGCCGCGAACGAGCGCGTATGGGAGCTTTGCCAGGCGGACGATCTTTCCGGTGCGGGCACGACGCTTGTCGCAGCGCTCGTTACAAAGGAAGGCTTTCATTATATTTCCGTCGGAGACAGCCATGTTTACCTGTACCGGGGCGGGGTATTATCCCAGTTAAACGTCGATCACAATTATTTAAGTGAATTGCTAAAAAAAGTAAGGCGAGGCGAGATTACCCGCGAACAGGCCCTATCCGATCCGGAGCGCGCGCATTTGACCAGCTATTTGGGCATCAAAAAACTTGCGCTGATCGACCGATCCTCGGGGCCGATCGACATAGAGGACGGCGACCGGATTCTGCTTGCGAGCGACGGCCTGTTTAAGGTGCTCACGCCCTCCGAGATCGCCGCGCACTTGGAGAACTATGCGGACGACGTGGCGGAGGATCTAATAGGCGAGGTTCTTAGGTATCAGTATCGCAACCAGGACAACGTGTCGGTTGCGCTGATTGCGCTTGATAAGGCGCAGTAAAAGGGGTGTGTTGATGAAGGTAGGATTGCGGCGTATTCTCGCGCTTTTTATGCTGAGCCTATGCATGGCATGGTCGGCGCCCGAGGCCATGGCCTCGCAAGTGGATTATGAAGCCCTCACGGAAAGCGTGTTCCGCGTGGTGGTGCTGGACGAAAACGATATACCGATTTCACTCGGCTCCGGCTTCGCGGTGGGCGCAAGCAAGCCGATCCGCTATATCATTACCTGCTACCACGTCGTAGCCGACAGGCCCCAGAGCGTATATGTATGGGAAAATAACGATACCATCGTCGCCTGCACGGTGGAGAAGGCTCTTAGCGATATCGACATCGCCATTCTCAAGGCCGAGCGCGCGATCGAAAGGCCGCCGATGCTGCTCGGCACGGAGGACATGGTCAAGTCTTCGGACGACGCGTATGCATACGGCTTTCCGACGCACGATCTTTCGACCGATGTCCTGTCCGAGCCCAAGGACGTTTCGATCAACAAGGGCGCCGTTAATAAAAAGACCGAGTACATGGGCGTGCGGTATTACCAGACGGATGTTACGATCAACTTTGGCAACTCCGGCGGGCCGCTCGTGCATAGAGACGGCTTTGTGATCGGCGTGAACGCCGCGCGCGTGAAGGAAAGCAACAACATCAACGGCGCCGTGATGATCGATCAGGTGCTTCCGGCGCTGGATGAGATGCAGATCGAATATCTGACGTATTCTCCGGTCGGCGATCAGCCCACCGCGTCCGTAAACCCCGACGCTCCAACGGCGTCGCCCGGCCCTACCACGTCGCCCAAATCCTCGGGTGGGTCGGCGTTCTGGCTCGTGGTGTTCATTTTTGCGGGCATCGCGTTTTTGTGCGTGCTGGGCTACCTGGGCTGGCAATGGTGGTTGCAAAAGCACAGGCCGGATGAGGAAGAATACGAAGAAGCGGGCCGTCCGGTGCTCGTGGGCGTGAGCGGGCATTACAAAGGAGCTTCGATTTTAATCGAGGGAACCATAGCGCTCGGGCGCGACCCGTCGGCCTGCCAGGTGGTCTACCCCAAGGATATGCCGGGCATCAGCAGGCTTCATTGCCAGGTGCGTTACGATGCGGGCGCCGAGTGTTTTGTCGTGAAGGACCTTTCTTCCGAAGGGACGTTCGCCGGCAATCAGATCATCGGCAAGGGCCGCTCAGCCTCGCTCAGGCCGGGTGAGATTTTCTACCTCGTCGACCGTGAAAACGGCTTCCGCGTGGAGATGGGCGATACATGAGGGCCGCGTATATATCCGGCGCAGGAGGCCGCGAAGAGAACCAGGATGCCGTGGGGTGCGTGGAGGCGAAAAACGCTTTGATCGCCTGCGTGTGCGACGGCTTGGGCGGCCACAGCGGGGGACGCGTTGCGGCCTATACCGCCAGGGATGCCGCGCTGTGCGCGCAGGGAACGCCCACAGACAGGGCGTGGGCTGCGAACCGGGCGGTGGACTTGGGCCACGGCGAACATCCTTTTATGCGCACCACCATCGTGGTTTTCGAGCTTTCGCAAGGGATCGCCAGATGGGCGCACTGCGGTGACACGCGGCTTTACCGCATTCGAGCGGGGGACATCGTGCAGCTGACGCTTGATCATTCCGTTCCGCAGATGCTGGTGCGCACCGGCGAGATCACGCCTTCCCAGATTCGTCATCATGAGGATCGATCGCGGCTGACCCGCGCGCTCGGCGCGGAAAATTGTAAGATTGAAGAAGGCTGGGCCGAGGCCCTAGCGGGGGATATTTACCTCATCGCCACCGACGGCGTATGGGAACCTTTGCTGGAAAGCGATATGCTGGCGTGCCTTAGGCCCGAGCCGGAAGCGTATGTCCGCGCGCTGGAGGATCTTCTAACCGCGCGCGCTCGGAGAGATAGCGATAACTACACCGCGTTGGCGGTTTTTGCCTGAAGGAGGATATGCCATGCAGCTGCAACGGTGTGAACAAGGGCACTACTTCGATCCATCCAAATACCGTACCTGTCCGCATTGCGAGGCGTATGGGGACGACGATATCGGCTATACGGTTGCCAAAGCGTCCGCGCCCGCGCCGCAGGACGACCATCCGCGCGAGAGCGCAAGCCCGAATGCCTCCGCGGACGAGCAGGCGACCGTCGGGCTCGCCCAGCGTAGAATGGGCGTGGATCCGCCGACCGGCTGGCTCGTATGCGTTTCGGGCGCCGCGCGCGGCACGGATTATCAGATCAGATCCGAACGCAACGCTTTGGGACGCTCGGATCGCATGGACATCGTGATCAAGGGCGATCTTGGCATTTCCAGAGACGGGCATGCGGTGATCTCCTACAATCCCCGTGCGCGAACCTTTATGTTGATACCCGGCGAGGGAAAGTCGATCATCTACCTCAACGGGCAGGAGGTTCTCTTTCCTGTAAAGCTTAGCACGTACGACCGTATCGAGATCAGCGAGACGACGCTGGTGTTCATGCCGCTGTGCTCGGATGTGTTTTCCTGGGATGACGAGGCGAACCAATAAAGCCCGCCCTACGACGGCCAGACATGGCACGATCGGTCGTGCCGGCAGCCTTAGGCGATTACGCAGGAGATAGGTGATACCTTTGGAATACCGGAATATATGCATGGGCTGCATGGGGGATAAGGGCCAATCGGAAATCTGTCCTCACTGCGGCTATATAGAAGGGACAGCCCCGCCCAACGCGCAGTATTTACCGCCGCGTACGTTGCTTGCGGGGAAATATTTAATCGGCCGCGGGCTTGGGCACGGGGGCTTTGGCATCACCTATCTCGCCTACGATACGGTGCTCAAGCGCAAGCTGGCCATCAAAGAGTACCTGCCGCAGGACTGCGCTACCCGCGCGGCCGGGGAGAGCGACGTCACCCCTTTCTCCGGCGAGGAAAAGCAGGAGCAGTTCTACTATGGCGTCGATAAATTCCTTGAGGAGGCGCGCACGCTCGCGCAGTTCGACGGGCATCCCAACATCGTAAACGTCAGGGATTTTTTCAAGGGCAACGGCACCGCATATCTGGTGATGAACTTTTTAAGCGGAGAAACGCTCAAGGAGTATCTTCGCCGCCACGACCGGGCGCTTGGCTATCAGCAGGCTCTGAAGATTATGTTGCCGGTGATGGATGCGCTGCGCACGGTTCACGCGGCGGGCGTACTGCACAGGGATGTAAGCCCTGACAACATCTTTCTGACCAACGGAGGCCAGGTAAAGCTCATCGACTTTGGGGCGGCGCGCCAGCCCATGAGCGGGCAGCGCAGCATTTCTGTCATCCTCAAGCCCGGTTACGCGCCCGAGGAGCAATACCGATCGCGCGGCAAACAAGGCCCGTGGAGCGACGTATATGCCACCGCTGCCACGCTTTACCGCGCTATTACCGGCAAGGTGCCTCCCGAATCTTTGGATCGCATGGAGCAGGATACGCTCGTGCCCCCTTCGCAAATGGGAGTGCGCATTCCCCCTGAGGCCGAGCACGCGCTCCTAAAGGCCATGGCCGTCAGGGCGGTCGACCGCTATCAGAGTATGCAGGATTTTAAAGATGCGCTGCTTTTAGCGCCCGGCGAAGGCGGGCAACCCGCGGCAGGCGCGGGGCCGCTCAGGGCTGAGAAGCAGCGGCCCCGCGAGCCCCGCATCGATTTGCCGGAGCGGCGCAGCGCGCCCGTGCAGCAGCAGCGCCCTGCGCCGCAGCGGCCTGCGCCCGCTCCGCGTCCCGATCGCGAGGATCCCGCCACCTATCCGCTGCGCCATAGGCGCGGGAAGGGCGTGAAGACAGGGATCGTGGTCGCCGCGCTCATTATCCTGATCGTGGTTGCGGGCGTTCTGGGGCTTTTGTACTGGCT